>JAITLF010000396.1 GCA_031278025.1 Treponema sp. | reverse complement strand
GCAGACCGCAGAGGCAGGCCCGCGTTGCGCGGAGGCAGGCCCGCAGACTGCGGAGGCAGGCCCGCGTTGCGCGGAGACAGGCCCGCGTTGCGCGGAGGCAGGCCCGCGTTGCGCGGAGGCAGGCCCGCGGTGCGCCGAGACAGCCCCGCAGAGCGCGGAGGCAGGCCGGCGGTGCGCGGGGACAGGCCCGCAGACTGCGGCGGCAGGCCCGCGTTGCGCGGATGCAGGCCCGCGTTGCGCGGAGACAGTCCCGCGTTGCGCGGAGGCAGGCCCGCGTTGCGCGGAGACAGGCCCGCGTTGCGCGGAGACAGGCCCGCGTTGCGCGGAGACAGTCCCGCGTTGCGCGGAGGCAGGCCCGCAGACTGCGGAGACAGGCCCGCGTTGCGCGGAGGCAGGCCCGCAGACTGCGGCGGCAGGCCCGCGTTGCGCGGAGACAGTCCCGCGATGCGCGGAGGCAGGTCCGCGTTGCGCGGAGACAGGCCCGCGTTGCGCGGAGACAGGCCCGCGTTGCGCGGAGACAGGCCCGCGTTGCGCGGAGGCAGGCCCGCATTGCGCGGAGACAGGCCCGCAGACCGCAGAGGCAGGCCCGCGTTGCGCGGAGGCAGGCCCGCAGACTGCGGAGGCAGGCCCGCGTTGCGCGGAGGCAGGCCCGCATTGTGCGGAGACAGGCCCGCGTTGCGCGGAGAGCGGCCCGCGATGAGCGAGGACAAGGACCTGCGGCTTGTAAAGAGAGGTTTACGAGTTGAAAAAGTGGGTTTACGCGCCGCAAAAGTGGGTTTATGCGCCGCAAACCCAGGTTTACGGCGCGCGGAGAGAAGTCTGGAACTTCTAGACTCAAGTCTGGAACTTCTAGACTTAAGTCTGGAACTTCAAGACTCAAGTCTGGAACTTCTAGACTTAAGTCTGGAACTTCTAGACTCAAGTCTGGAACTTCAAGACTTAAGTCTGGAACTTCAAGACTCAAGTCTGGAACTTCTAGACTCACGTCTGGAACTTCTAGACCCAGGGCGGCGATCACGAAACTCAGGCCGGCGATCAAGAAACTCAGGCCGGCGATCAAGAAACTCAGGCCGGCGATCACGAAACTCAGGCCGGCGATCAAGAAACCCAGGCCGGCGATCACGAAACTCAGGCCGGCAATCAAGAAACCAGGGCGGCGATCACGAAACCTGGGCCGGCGATCAAGAAACCTGGGCCGGCGATCTCGAAACTCAGGGCGGCGATCACGAAACTCAGGCCGGCGATCATGAAACTCAGGCCGGCGATCACGAAACCCAGGCCGGCGATCACGAAACTCAGGCCGGCGATCACGAAACTCAGGGCGGCGATCAAGAAACCTGGGTCCAGCTGGCGGACCGCTTGGGTTAGCGCAGCGCTTCTTGAATCCGCGCGGCTAACGCATCAAGGCTGCGGGCGAAGTCCGCGATATTCCGGGATATGAAGGCCCGGTCCCCCCGGTTCGCCGCGGCCGCAAGCTCCGCGGCGCGGGCGCGTATCCCCTCGGCGCCTATGCCGGCGGAAGCGCTTTTTATGCCGTGCAGGAGGGCGGTAAGATCCGGCAGGTGTTCCTGTTGGGGGGTCTCCCTCAGGACGGCCAGCCGCGCGGAAGCGGTTTTGCAATAGAGGTCAAGGACGCCGCGGTATACCCTGGGGGAACCGCCGGTTATGGCAAGCCCGCGGGCGGTATTCACCCCCGCAATCGGCGGTATCGCGCTGCCGGCGGCCAAAGGCGGGGCCTGAAAAACGGCGGGCGCCGGCATCCATTTGGCCAGGATGCCGTCCAGCCTGGACCATACGATGGGCTTGGAAAGGTAGCCGTTAAAGCCGTTTTCCAGAAACATTTCTTCCATCCCGATAATGGCGTTGGCGGTAAGCGCGATGATGGGAAGCGCTTCGGTATATTCGTCCCGGCGTTCCCGTATGATGCGGGCAGCTTCAATCCCGTCCATGCCGGGCATCATGTGGTCCATAAAGATGATATGGTAGCGGGTATTCGAAAAGACCGCGGCGATTGCTTCCCGGCCGCTTTTTACGCAGTCAACCGTTATGCCGCAGGGCTGCAGCAAGCCGCGGGCGACATACAGGTTGGTTTCCACGTCGTCCACCACCAGGGCCCTTCCGCCGGGGTATTGCTTCCGGGAGCGGTTCTTCCCGCGCTCAAAACGCGCTTCGGCAAATTGGAAATTGCTCAGGCTGCCGGCGATTTTTTTCCCGATGGGGGCGGGATCCGTCAGTTCCTGCCGCAAGGTAACCGTAAAGGTACTGCCCCTGCCGAATTCGCTTTCTACCGTGATGGTCCCGGCCATGAGTTCCACCAGGTTTTTCGTAATCGAAAGGCCCAGGCCGGTCCCTTCGATGTTGCGGTTGGCCCTGGCGTTGAGCTGGCCGTATTGGGCAAAGAGTTTGCCCAGGTCTTCGCGCTTGATGCCCTGGCCGGTATCCCGCACCGCAAAAGTTACCCTGCCCTCCTTTTCTCCGGGGCCGGGGGTCCAGCGTATCCACAGCCGCACCGTACCTGCCTGGGTATACTTAAAGGCGTTGGAAAGGAGGTTATTCAAAATTTGACGGACCCGCTTTTCATCCCCAACGAGCTTTATGGGGATGGATTCGTCAATATCCAGCTTAAATTCAATCCGCTTTGAACCGATCCGGATGACGTTCAGTTGAACCGTGTCATTGATAAGGCTTGGTACGGAATACGGCGCCGGGATGAGTTCAAGGCTGCCGGCTTCTATTTTTGAGATATCCAGGATGTCGTTAATGATGTTCAGAAGTTCCACCCCGGAGGAGTATATTTTTTCCATATTCGTCCGGGTGTTCCCGCCCGCGGCGCTTTGAATGCCGGCGCTTTGAATGCCGGCGTTTTGAATTTCAGCGTTTTGAATTTCAGCGTTTTGAATTTCATATTGAAGCTGAATTTCGGAAATGCCTATGATGGCGTTAAGGGGGGTCCGTATCTCGTGGCTTACGGTAGCCAGGAATTCGCTCTTGGCCTGGGAAGCCTCTTCCGCCCGCTGTTTGAGATTGACGATTTCTTTGATCATCGTAAGGTACGCCGTTACGTCGCTGAGGATTATCATCTGGCCCAGGAGCTTTTTTTTCGCATAGATGTTCCGCCATGTCAGGTTAAAGGTCCGCTGCTTTCCGGTTTCCCCTTCCCCCGTACCGGGGATCACCGAAAATTCAACGCCGTTCCGCGGCGCGGGGCTGCTCCCATCAAGGAGAGCGGGGGAAAGGGGAGAGGCGGTACGGCTTTTAAGATAGCCGAGGAACTCCGTCAGGGTTGTCCGGCCTTTGGTACAGGAAAAATCGGGAAAAAAATGAAAGAAGGCGGCGTTGGCGTTGATAATCTGCTGGCCGGCGTTTACCGTCATTACCGCGTCGGTCAGATGTTCTATGATGGCGTCCTGCCCCAGGTGGACCCATTCAAGCTGGCTGAAGCGCATAAGATACCAATAGAGTACGATGATCATGCAGGTGATGGCCACGTAAAAGAAATCGAACTCCGGGAAGAAGCCCATCCACCAGAGTATCTTGCAGAGTATCGGCAGCAGGACGGTCCCGATAAAGATGACGCTGTGGATCGATCCCTTGCGGTTGGTACGGATAAAATGGGCGATAGTAAAGATATTGCTGAAAAGGGTAAAACCGAACACGTAGAGGAAGTTTATAAAATAGAGGACGCCGGGGGTGAAGGTCAGCCTGAGGGTTTCTCCCGTGGGAACAAAGGCAATGTCCGATACATACCGGGCCGGATCGATGAACACCAGCGCCGCGACAGCAGCCGGGATTACAAACATCGCGATACGAACCGGCAATTTCCGTATGGGCCGGCCCGCATACGCAACGGCCAGCAGGGATACGCAGGGGCCGATAAAGGTCCCCGAACAGTACTGTATCTTATACGCAACCAGGGCCGCTTCAAGGGTTTCGGCGGTTACTTCCAGGTAATATCCAATAACATCAACGGAGACGAGCATGGCAAGGAAGCCCAAATACACCATATTGGGCTGCCCCCAGTTTGCCATAATTACAAGCAGTATGAAGATGCTGATTATTACATTAACGCCGGATATGATCTGTATCAACAACTGGCTCATCACGATACCCTCCGAATAGTACAGCCATTCGCGTGAGAAGATAGTATCCATAAAAACCGTCACCCGGCAGGCGCGAAGGGCCCGCGGCTGTAGACGGTTTCAGCCTCCCAAAAGGCTTGCCAGCAGGGGAATGGCGATGAAATTCCCGGCGGCGCCGCCGAGGGAAGATAGAAAAAACACCAGGAGCGCCCTGGTGATGCGGTTCCGGTATATGCCTTTAAGACTGCCTATGTCTTCCGAGATGGTCTGGGTGTCTATGACACGGGGTTTCCGTATGGTGGCTTCCGCGATGCCGGAAAAAAGCCCTACCCCGATAAAGGGGTTGATGGTGGCGATAGGCGCGCCTACAAAGGAAACCAGGATGGACAGGGGATGCCCCAGGGCGAGAAGGGTTCCCAACGCGGCCAGGGAGCCGTTGAGCAGGATCCAGCGGAAGAGCATCCCCAGGCTTACCCCCGCGCCGGCCCGGAAAAAGCCCAGAACAATGAGCGCGGCTATGAGAACGGGAAAGACCCAGCCGGCGGCCCTGGACAAAACCGACGCCTGGGGAATGGCGTCCAGGCCGGATACATCGGAACGCTCCTTGCCGCAGGCGATCCGCTCCAAGTGGTCCCGGATGCCCATCAGGTGGCCCGCCCCAACCACGGCTATCTGCCTGCCGCCGGTTTGGGCCCCGCTTTCCCAGATTTTAGCCGCAAGGTACTGGTCCCGTTCATCAATCAGGGTCTCTTTTACCCGCGGCAGGTAGCCGGCCAGCTCCGCCATCATGCCGTCCAGCTCATTGCGGTTCTTCAGTTGTTCAATCTCCTGTTCGCTGAACTTTTCCGAGGTAAAGGCGCTGGACAGGAGGGAAGAAAGGAGTTTGCACTTGCTCCACAGGCCGCAGCGGTTCCAGGCCCTGCGGAGGGTGATTTGCACCTCCCGGTCGCAGAGGGAGTAGGGTATCCCCAGGTCTCTGGCGGTTTCCGCGGCGATCTTCATCTCTTCCCCAGGTTTTACCCCCAGGTCTTGCCCCATGCGCCGCTGAAAACCGGCGAGAACCAGATTCGCCATCAGAAGGAACCCCTTCCCTTCCTTAAACACCTTGATTATATCCAGCCGCTCCCAGTTTTCCTGCCGGCTGATGGCGGCGTAGCGGCCGCCGTCAAGTTCAACGCAAACCATGTCGGGCTTTTCGTCCCTGATGGCGCGTTCCACTTCGGCTATACTGTCCCGTGATATATGGGCGGTTCCAATAAGGAGTATTTCCCGTCCGGGGAATTTGAGGGTCATGCGGGTATCGTTCATGGGTTCTCCTGTTCTTTAGCGGCGGCGTTCAAAAAGCGCTGAAACAGCCCTTCTTCGGTGATCTCCGCGCCGGTATCTATGAGGCCGCCGGCCATATAATCGTGTCCGCCGCCGGACCCCAGGTCTTTCAGGGCTTCCCGGACAATGCGGGCGGCGGAAATACGCGGGTCCCTGCTGCGGACCGAAACATGGCGGGTTTCCCCCTCGGTTTCGATGATGATGGTTACCTGGATTTCCCGAAACCGCAGGAAAAAATCAGCCAGAATCGAGATAACTTCCTGGGAAGCATCCCGGTTGATGATTGAGAAAAAGATAGCGTCCTTGATCCTGGAATTGGCCATTACCGCTTTTAAGGAAGGAAGGTCCCGGATGGACAGGGATGTTTTAAGCGCCTCCGCGCCGAATTCCCAGTCGGCCTGGAAAAAGAACCGGTACAGGGCGTCCAGGTCCAGCCTGCTCACCCGGCGGGTAAGAAAATCAGTGTCCATCTCTATGCCCATGAGCAGGGCGGTGGCGACATTCTTTTCCGGCAAAAGGCCCATCTCTTCCCAGTACCGGGCAACCAGGGCGGAGCAGGACCCGGAATTGATGTCTATGTCGGTAAACGGGCAGTCCGGAACCGCAGCGTTGCCGTGGTGATCCACCACGCCCAAGAGGAAGTTCGTAACCGGACGGGCGTTGGTATTGGCGGGATTCCCGTCCACCATGATGCAGGGACACGCAGCCAGGTCTTCTCCCGCCGCGGCCTCTACCCGTTTAAGGTCTATCCCCAATACGGAAAGCATGGTCTTAAGGGAGTGGCTGCGTATCACCCCCCGGTAGAACAGACGGACATCGTATCCTTTAAGGCGAAGGAGTTCCCCCAAGGCAAAGGCCGAAGCCGCCGCGTCATGGTCGGGAAAGTCGTGGGTTTGAATCACCACGGTCTTCGGTCCCCCCAGCAGGGAAAGCAGCCGGGCAAAGCCGGCGGCATGGCAAGCCTCAGTTGACATTCAAATTCCGCTCTTTCAGGGTCCACTCATTTATCCGCCACTCCAAAGTACCGGGCCTGCCTATCTCCTTTACCTGAAGGTAATACCGGTCCGCCAGGTTCCGGTTGTTGCGGACATCGTAGTACAAGGCCAGGTAAAACAGCATCTGCTGCTTGCTGTCCGGATTCTTCTCCCGATCAATCCGGACGGCCACATCGTTGTCTCCGGTAAGGTCGTAGTAGAGGCGCATCACATACCACTCCAGGGTTTCCCGTTGTAAGCGTCTCAGGGCGGTTTGCAGAAACTGTTTGGTATCCTGCGCCTTGCCCGCCCGTATCCCGTTGGCCGCCGCAAGGAGGGCATAGCTGGTTTCCTGGGGAGCCGCTTTGTAGGCTTCCTTAAAAGCGTCTGTGGCCTCCGCCCAGGCGCCCCGCCGCATCCTCAGCAGCCCCAGGCCCTCAAAGGCAAAATAGTAGGCCGGTTTAAGCCGGGTTATGGCCAGATAATCCTGTTCCGCCCCGGCATAATTCCCTAAGTCGTCATTGATGCCGGCGCTGTACACATAGGCAAGAAAGTTATCCGGATCCAGCTTGATGGCCCGCTGGAATTCTTCCAGGGCTTCAGGTTTCCGGCCCAGGTCCAGCAGGACGTTCCCCCGGTCGCAGCTAACCCAATAGTTGTCCGGGGCCATGATTTTGGCGGCATCCAGATCCGCCAAGGCACGGGGCAGGGCCCCCGCCTCCCGGTAGAGCCTGGCCCGGTCGCTCAAGGGGGCCGCCCACTGGGGATAGAGGGCAATTGCCTTGTTCAGGAGGGCCTCCGCATTTTGGGGATCCCGCTGATACCGGTACACCCCCGCCCGCCCAACAAGGGCCTCCCGGTTTTGGGGGTCCGCTTTCAAGGCCCGGTCAAAGTAGCCTGCGGCGTTCCGGTAAGACTGGTTTCCCAGGAACAGCATCCCCAGGGCGGTTAAGGCATCCCCATGATTGGGATCTTTCTTGATGATCCGTTCCAGAAGCTGCCGCTGTTCCTTCTCCTTCCCCTCGGCGCTTTCGATGGTGGAAAGCACAAACAGGGCGTCCGGGTTCTCGGCGTCATGAGAAAGAATGCCCTGAACCACGGCCCGCCCGTCCTTGAGGTTTCCCGCGGAAAGCAGGACCGATGCCTTTAAGAGTTGAATCCCCGGAGATTCCCGGTCCGTTTCATCAATCTCGTCGAAAAGAGCGATGGCCCCGGCATAGTCATTTTGACGCAAAAGAGCGGCTATCCGGGTAAGAATACCCTGCGTTCCCGTAAGGTCTTCAACAGGCTCCGGTTCTTCCCTGACCTGCGGCGTTTCGGACGGCCCTTCAGGAACAACGGGAGGAACAGGAGGACCCCCTTGGGGCGGCGTGGAACAGGCGGTTACCAGTACCATGAACAGCACGGGGAATGAGGCTATCAGTACAATTTTCTTCATAATGGCGTAATAGTACCTTCTTAAAGTGAAATCGGCAAGTAAAGCAGGGCCTCGGCGGGGCTCCGCCCCGGCCCCGCCGGGGGCGCCGCCCCCGGACCCCTGCTGGGGGACCAGGGGCCCCCCAGACCCCCCACAAAAAAAGGCGAGGGGATAACCCCGGAAAATTTTCCGGGGTTATCCCCTCGCCCTTTTTATGGGAGGTCCGGGGGTTCGTAACCCCCCGGCGGGGGTGTG
>JAITLF010000371.1 GCA_031278025.1 Treponema sp. | reverse complement strand
ATTAGCCTCGCAATCCTATCTAGGATTAGGGCCGCAATCCTATATAGGAGTAGGGCCGCAATCCTATATAGGATTAGCCTCTCAATCCAGCAAGGATTAGGGTCGCAATCCTATCTAGGAGTAGGGTCGCAATCCTATATAGGATTAGGCTCGCAATCCTATATAGGATTAGGGCCGCAATCCTATATAGGATTAGGGCCGCAATCCTATATAGGATTAGGCTCGCAATCCTATACAGGATTAGGGTCGCAATCCTATCTAGGATTAGGCTCGCAATCCTATCTAGGATTAGGGCCGCAATCCGGCAAGGATTAGGCTTGCAATCCTTACTGGATTAGGGTTCAAATTTCCGTTTTCTCATGGGGGAAATACAGGGAAACGGGCCTGAAACGGGTCTGCGCGGGGGGTTTCTGAGTATCAGGGCTTCATCAGGCGGGGAGAGGATGGGGGATTTTGGGAGTTTTTGCGTATTTTCCCGAAAAGCGGTGTCCCGATATGCGCCTTCCGCTCAGGGGAAGAGAAGTCCGGGGGCGTTGCGGAGGCGGAATCCCCATAGAGGGGAGGGGCCGGAACGAGGGAGAGACGGGCGCGCGTTGTTGGCCTTCTCCCTTTATATTTTCTGGAGAGAAGCGCTATGGGTGGGCGGAGACGGGCGAGTCTGAGTGTTGCGCGCTCCCATAGTTTTCCATTTTGTATTTTCCTTTCCCTATAAAGAAAACCGCTTTCCGGTGTTCCGTAGATTTTCCTCTTTTTTTCCGATATTATGAGGGTATGACTGCATCGGAACTTCGTTCAAAGTATATCGCGTTTTTCAGGAGCAAGGGCCACGCCCAGATTGAGGGGAAGAGTCTCCTGCCCGACAACGACCCGACGGTGCTTTTTACCACCGCTGGTATGCATCCGCTCGTGCCCTATCTGCTGGGACAGGATCATCCTGCGGGAAAGCGGCTCGTCGATTACCAGAAGTGTATCCGTACCGGCGACATCGACGCGGTGGGGGATTTCTCGCATCTTACGTTTTTTGAGATGCTCGGCAACTGGAGTCTCGGCGATTATTTCAAAGAAGGGGCCATCGAGATGAGTTTTGAGTTTCTCACGTCAAAGGAGTGGCTGGGGATACCGATGGATAAGCTCGGTGTTACGGTGTTTGCCGGAGACGAGAACGCGCCCCGCGACGATGAGTCGGCGGCGGTGTGGAAGCGCCTGGGTATTCCGGAGAACCGTATCAGTTACCGGTCTAAAGAGGATAACTGGTGGGGGCCGGCGGGCGCGACGGGGCCGTGCGGCCCGGACTCGGAGATGTTTATCGATATGGGCAAAGACCCCTGCGGCCCGGACTGTGCGCCCGGCTGCGGTTGCGGTAAATGGCTTGAGGTCTGGAATGACGTGTTTATGCAGTACAACAAGGATGCGGACGGGAACTATATTCCGCTTGCCCGTACGTGCGTGGATACCGGCATGGGTATCGAGCGCACGGTAACGATCCTTGACGGGAAGAACACGGTCTATGACACCGAGATTTTTGCTCCGATTATCGCCGCTGTGGAAAAGGCAAGCGGTTACCGCTATGGGACGGATACGGGCGTATCTGCGGATACGGGCGCGTCTGCGAAGACAAACGAGGATAGAGGCGGTCTGGATAAATCGGTGCGGATTATCTGCGACCACGTGCGTTCATCGGTCTTTGTGCTGGGCGACCCCAAGGCCGTCACCCCGTCGAATGTCGGCGCGGGCTATGTGTTAAGGCGGCTTCTCCGCCGTGCGGTGCGCCACGGGCGAAAGCTCAGCAATTCAGGAGAAGCCGGGGAGAACGTATCCGGCAATGAAGCGGCTTTCTCCCTTGCGCCGATTGCCGAGGCGGTCGTCGAACATTTTAAGGGGCCCTATCCTGAACTTGAACTGAACCGCCGCTTTATCATAGAAGAAATTGAAAAAGAGGAGCGGAAGTTTCTGGAGACCCTGCACAAGGGTGAAAAGGAGTTTCAGAAACTGCTGCCGAATCTGCTCCGCGACCCCAAAAAGATCATGTCGGGCCGCCTCGCGTTCAAACTCTACGACACCTTTGGGTTCCCGATTGAGATAACCGAGGAGTTGGCCGGGGAAAACGGCCTTGCGGTGAACCGCGAGGAATTTGACGCGGCCTTCGCCAAGCATCAGGAGACGAGCCGCGCCGGGAGCGAACAGGTGTTCAAGGGCGGTCTTGCCGATCATTCGGCGGTTACGACCAACTATCACACGGCGACTCATCTCCTGCATCAGGCGTTGCGGATCGTGCTGGGCGATCATGTCGCGCAGAAGGGGTCGAACATCACGTCTGAGCGTATGCGCTTTGACTTTTCCCACCCGGAGGCGATGACGGTGGAGCAGATCGCCCGCGTGGAAGCGATAGTCAACGAACAGATACGGCGCGATCTTCCGGTAACGATGACGGTAACGAGCCTTGACGCGGCGAAGGCTGATGGCGCGATCGCGCTTTTTGGCGAGAAATACGAGTCGCAGGTAAAGGTGTATGCCATCGGCGATTTTAGCAAGGAGGTGTGCGGCGGCCCGCACGCGGAACACACGGGGGCGCTCGGTGTTTTCAAGATACTGAAAGAACAGAGTTCATCCCAGGGAGTGCGGCGTATCCGCGCCGTTTTGCGGGACTCACAATAGGGAATGCCCATGAAGGAGAAACTCACGGTTCCCGTATCGGGTGAGAAAGACGGATACATTACGGTTACTTTTTTGAACAACGATACGGAAGCGCGCGCCGATTTTATACCGCCCTATGGAGAAGGCGCGCCTATTACCAGTGAGTATATCAAAACTTTGCTTGCGCGGTTCAAAATTGTTTACGGTGTTCGATACGAGGAAATTGAAAAAGCCGCGCTCGCCGCAAACCTTTCCAAACGCGCCCAAATCGGTATCCTTATTGCGGAAGGAACGCCGCCCGTTTTGGCTTGTCCCGCCTATTTTGTGAAGAACAACTATCTTGAGAATACACGTCCCATCGCTGAAGAGGGCAAACAGGCCGATTATCGAAGATTTTCGCCCTTTACCATTGTAAAAAAAGGGCAAATTCTTGCCGAGAAAATCCCTGAATCCATAGGCCGGACGGGAACAAACGTTCATGGAGATGTTGTGCCTTTTGAGACCCAAACCGTGTCCAGTCCGGCCCTTGGTAAGAATACTTTCTCCGACGACAAGTATATTTATGCGTCAAGCGACGGCCAATTGATTGAGGACAACGGCGTTCTTTCCGTCAGCGACAAGCTGGTCATTCGGGGCGATGTCAACTATAGTACCGGCAACATCAATTTTCCCGGCGATGTCGAACTTGACGGCTCTGTGGCGGACGGATTCAAAGTCTATGTCGGCGGAAACTTTTTGGCAAAGCAGACGTTGAACGCCACCGATGTCGTTGTCAAAGGCGGCATCGAAGTCCGGGGCGGCATCATCGGACGCGGGCAGGCAACGGTAAAAGCCGGCGGCGAGGTAAAGGCGCGGTTTGTCGAGAATTGTAAGATCGCCGCCTGGGGAAACATAACTATCAACATGGAAATTCTTAACGCGAGCATCTACACGATGGGAATGCTCAACGTCGGGAGCCGGGGCTTCATCATGGGGGCGGAAATTTACGCCGTGCATGGCATGAAATGTGCAAAAATAGGCAGGACGGCGGGAAAAACCTCGAAAATCCATGTCGGGGTCGATTTTACCGTGCAGAAAGCAATTGATAAAACTATAAACCGACTGAGGCCGTTTACCGTAAAACTGGAGAAATTAAAAACGCTTATTTCTGCCAGCGGAGACGCTACCGGTGGCCGCTACCAAAAGATGATCGAATTACGCAACAAACTGGATGCTGAAATAAAGCGGCTTTCGGCGATAACCGACAACTTGCGGAAACGGGTTGTCGTTGATGAAAAAGCGTTCGTCACGATATACGGAGAAATCTCTCAGGGGACGCTGGTTGAAATCTGTCAAATCGCGCTGATTATCGACAGACCCCTCCAGCGGGTAACGTTACAACTTGACAAAGCGCGGGGGAAAATCGTTCAGACGGCGTAGCTCACAAGACCGGCGCGCAAACTATGGTTGCAACTGTGCGGACAGGCTGGATACTGAATTGGAAGCCGCGCTTGCGAAACAAACGGGGACTGGAGGCGGGAGAAGACATCCGGCCTGGCAATCGGCGTATTGCAAACTCCCCGCAGGGAAGGCGGCTTCCCTAATGCAGGGAAGGCGGCGTCCCTAGCGCAGGGAAGGCGGCGTCCCTAGCGCAGGGGCGTCGGCGTCCCTAATGCAGGGGCGTCGGCTTCCCTAATGCAGGGAAGGCGGCCCCCCTGGGACAGGATGGGCGACCCCCCCAGGGCAGGGGGGGTCGGCCGATCCAGCGGGGATGAATGCGGATTCCCCACACATGGCGTGGTTCCTCGTGATGAAGCCTGTGATGAAAGCCGGGGGCGTTGCGGGGGCCTAGCCCCTGCAGAGGGGGGTAGTGGAGCCGCTTGGCGGCGGGAACGAGGGGGGAGGCGGGCAAACATTGTTTGCCTTCCCCCTCTTTATATTTTCTGGGGGAGAAACGATGAGCGTCAAGTTAATCAGCGGTTCCCTAAACAACAAGTCTTTCTCCTGAACCGCCATGACCGGCGCATATTGTCGTCAATCGGTAATGTCCTAAAATTATCATATCAAGCATACCCGTCCAGCGCATAATCCGGTGTCCCGCTCGTTTCCTCTTAACACCGCCGTATTCACCCCGTTCCCCTATCCTTAAAAAGCGTAAGCCGCTCCAACTGGACGGCCGCCGCTTCCAACTGGACGGCCGCCGCTTCCGACTGGACGGCAGCTTCCAATTCCCGCGCTCTTGCCCGTATCCGGCTCCGTCTGCCGGCCATTTAATTACAGCCTTCTATACATCGGGCGCGCAGCCGTTATAGCGGCAGTCCGCGTAAAATGGGTTATGGGGGCCTCCGTTATTACAGCCATAGGCGGTCCCGTCCGGCGAGCCTAAAACATTCTCCAGATCATACCTGTTTTCCGGCAAAGGGCCTTGCCATTAACCGCTTTGTTATAAGAAACAGCGCAACGGTTGGATCTCCCGTATGCCGTAGGATGGACGGGTTTTTGGGGTTGATGGTTTTGTTTTATGGAAGAGGAATTCGGGGGGAAATGATGATTGTACCGCCGCGTTTTTGAATATCAGAATTATTCTTTCCTTCCCCTCTCCTTTCCATCCATCCTGTCCCTGTATTCTAAATTAGAACGTTTGCTCGGTCCGTTCGATGATGTCATCCTGGGTTTGGCGGGAAAGGACATTGAAAAACGCGCTGTAACCCGCGACCCGTACAATAAGGTCTTGATGCTTTTCCGGGTGAACCTGAGCATCAAGCAGGGTTTCCCGCGAGACCACATTGAACTGAACATGAAAACCCCCCAGCCGGTTGAAAAAAGTGTGGAGCAGGGATATCAACTTGCCGCGATTTTCTTCGGATTCAAGCATTGCGGGCGTTACTTTCTGGTTAAGAAGAACGCCGCCAGTGATTTCCGAAATGGGAAGTTTGGACACAGACTTGAAGACTGCCGTGGGGCCGTGTTTGTCCATAGCGTGTGATGGGGAACAGCCTTCCGCAAGGGGCTCGCCAGCTTTGCGGCCATCAGGGGTAGCGGGAGTGCCTGCGCCCTGGGGGACGTTGGCCGAAATTGAAGAGGTCCCCGCATAGTATATACCGCCGATGGGACCACGGCCATAGCGGGTATTGTGGTACTTCTTCATTTCATTGATGTATACGTCATAGGCTTGGCGTACCAGCAAATCAACATAATCGTCATCGTTGCCGTATTTCGGGGCGGCTATGAGCAGTTTGCGAATACGTTCATTTTCCGTGCCTTCAAAGTTATGCTGGAGAGCATTCCACAGTTCTGCCTGAGTTATAACATGGTCTTCAAAAACGCATTTTTTTATCGCCGCCAGGGAATCGGCAAGGTTTGCGATACCCACCTGGAGATCACTGATAAAGTCGTAGACCGCGCCGCCTTCTTTCAGATTGAGGCCCCGTTCAATGCAGTCATTACAGAGGGCGGAACAGAGAATGTCTGCCGTGTCTTTTTCCAACACCATATCGGCAACGGAATCAATGATCACACATTGCCGGGTGAATTCCCTGATGATCTTGTCCCAGGCGTTCATCACCTCATCGAAAGAATTCATAGCGGTAAAATATCCCGCGCCCTCACAAATCTTGATACCTGATTCAATATCTACTCCGTCATTCAAGGCAATGAGAAGAGATTTGGGAAAGTTGAGGAAGCTCATGCCTGTACAGCGATACCCCCATTTTCCGGGCACCGCCACTTCCACACAGCCTATGGCGCTGTAATTGTAGGCATCCTCCTTTTTTACCCCCTTTTCGATGAACGAAGGGATGATGATCTCATCGCTGTTAAAAGCGGGCATCCCAAATCCCATGCGTACCACTTCGACACATTCCTTCATAAATTGTTTGTTGAGCAGTTTATGATATCGTACTGTCAGGTTTGGCTGGGGGAGTCTGGTCTGGGCCACGCTGCGCAAGATAAGGAACGACAAGGGATTCACCGCATCGGTACCGTCCACGGTCTGGCCGCCTATGGTAACATTCTGGTACAGGGGGCTTCCTGCGGAAAAGCGGGTATGGGACCAGCTTCGGATTTTGTTGATAGTAAAGGTTTTAAGCCAAAGGTTGGTCAAAAGCTCGCAAGCGCTTTCTTCGGTGATTTTTCCCGCCTTGATGTCCCGGTCGTAGTAGGGAAAAAGAAACTGATCCATCCGTCCGTAAGAAAGGGAATGCCCGTTACTTTCGATCTGGAGGCAGAGGTGTACGAGCCACAACGACTGCAACGCCTCATGAAAACTTTCCGCTCCGCAGGCAGGGACTTTGTTCAGGATCCGGCTCATTTCAAGCAGTTCTTTCTGCCGGCCAGCATTACGTTCAGATTTGGCCATATCCGCGGCAAGATCGGCGTAGCGTTTGGCGAAGGCAATGACGGCATCAACAACTATGGATATGGCCCGGTAAAAATAGGACTTTGCCAAATTTTGGTAATCGGTAAGGTCAAGGGCAGCGCATTTTTCCTCAGCACGGTGTTTGTATTCCAAAAGTCCTTCCCGCAGCATACGGTTGTAATCAACGGCCAGATGGGCATCGCCTGAGGTGATGTTCCCCTCGGCCTTGATGATTCCCAAGTCGTAGAAAACCTTCGCCGAAGCGGGCATAGCGGCAAGCCCCCGATCCTTTACGGTGTTATGCTGCCAAAACGGGGCAATTTCCCGCAGGGCCTGTTTGCTTTCCTCGGTAATGCAAAAACGGTCGCCATCCCGTTTTTCAAATTCGTCCAGTTCGGCGATGACCCAATCCATGGCATATTCGGGAAAGATCGGTGCCGAACGGTTACTGGAAGCATGGTTTCCCGCAAGCAGGGTTTCTTCCTCGATAAAAACGCTCATTTTTTCGAGCACGTTTTTACACATCAATGCCCGCCGTATCGCCAGAGGCTGATCCATGTTTTCCCGGTACGTGCCAGTGGTAATTTTTGCGCGTTCAACACATACATAAGGTTTGGCGTTGAGCAGTTTCATGCGGAACTGAGCCATCCGTGACGAAAGTGTTCCAAAGTGATTGTTCATACTGTTCTCCTATCAAAAGTCAACCAAAAACCAGCCATGTTAAACCCGTTGTATTCATTTTTGTATTATGAGCCTGTTCCAAAAACCTCAAGTTTTAGAACAAGCTCTTATGCCTATCCTTTCAAAACTTCCCCTACGGCCTTTTTCCGAACGGCAATAACCCGTCACACCACGCATCGAATTCAGTTCCTTCCGTTTGGCGTTCCTTACGGGACAAGGCATATTCGATGGTGCGGCAGACGATGAATAATATTTTCATACTATCTCCTTGATTCTTCAAAATAATAGTTCAGCGGCCCCGATAATGCCAAAGTCATCCCCAAGCTCCGCTTCTTTGAAATAAACGGGCATTGAGTTTTTATTATACCCGTCAAAAACTTCTTTCATAGCACCCAAAAGGTTGCCTTTCTTTCCGTTGTTTCCACTAACGGTAAGTTCCCGGAATAATTTGAGCAGTCCGCCGCCAAAAATAAAGCAGTTGATATTGAGGGTAACATAAAGATTGTAGGCCCAAATTCCCAGAAACTTGACCATTTGCAAAACAGCCCGGTGCGCGAGGCCATCTCCCGCGTTATACGCCATAGCCAGATGATTACAATTTAGTTCCTCGCCTCCAGCAAAATCGGTTATGCAGGATTGTTCTCCGGTTTCTATCCATTTTTTGATATGCTTAATGATCATTGAGCCTGAACACCAGGACATAAGGCAGCCCCTGTTTCCACAGCCACACTCGATACCGTCATCGGGAGTAACGATCATATGCCCACTTTCCCCAGCCCAGCCGTAACGTCCGCGAAAAATCTTTCCATTTATAATGATACCGGTGGAAATGCCGGTACTTACCGGGCAATAGAGCAGGTTCTCAAAACCGCGTCCCGCCCCGCGCCGGTATTCCGCAATGGCGGCAGTATGAGCATCGTTGTCAATGATGACCCGGACACCGCCCAGCTTTTCCATCAGGTAAGCGCGAGCCGGAAAATCGCGGATATTGGGAAGGTTGGCGGTTTTTACAACTCGCCCTTCTTCAAACAAGATAAAAGAAGGCATCCCGATTCCGACACCGCGAAGGCTTTCTTTTTCAACGTGTTCCGCCGACAAAAGTTCATGGATGCCAGCGGCAATCTGGTCAAAAAACCGCCCGGGAGAGCAGAGGGCGTTTGACGGATGGGAGAATCGCCCGATAATTCGCGCTTTTCCATCCAGCAAGCCGTAAGCCGTCTTGGTTCCACCAATGTCGATGCCTATCGTAAATTGTTCCACAACGTCCCCCCATTTCCATGTTATACCAAAAGTTTTTCTTTGTCAATGAATTTCTTATCAAAACAAATAGTCTTCTTGTTTTAGTAATAAAAAACTTGAAGATGGTAAGGAATCGGGGTATACTAAGACGATGGAAGGCATTTTATTCAATATTCAGAAATTCAGCCTCCACGACGGCCCCGGCATACGGACGGTGGTGTTTTTCAAGGGCTGTCCCCTCTCCTGCAAATGGTGTTCCAACCCCGAAAGTCAGCGGGTGGAACCCTGCCTCATGGGAGACGGTCTCGATTCCCGGCCCTACCGTATAGAAGAAACTTTGGAAATCTGCCTTCAGGATCGGCTATTTTATGAAGAATCAGGGGGTGGTGTAACCCTTTCCGGGGGTGAAGTGTTGGCCCAGAGCAAATTTGCCGCCGCCTTGCTGGACGCTCTACGGGGGAAAAATATCCATACAGCAATAGAAACTTCCGGTTATGCCCTGCCCGATGTCTTTATGGGCCTTGCCGAACGAGCGGATATGCTCCTATTTGACATCAAACACTACGATGACAGCCGCCATATTGAGGGAACCGGTGTCCATAACGGCCCGATTCTTGCAAATCTGAAAACCGTTCTGGCCCTGGGCAAAATTGTCCGTATCCGGTTACCGATTATACCGGGGTATAACGATTCCCCTAAAGACGCTCAAGGTTTTGCAGAGTTGTTGACCGGGATGGGCGTACGGCGGGCGCAACTGCTGCCGTTCCACCAATTTGGAGAAAAAAAGTATGAACTGCTGAAAATTGCCTATGCCATGCGGGGCGTCCCTCAACTTCATAAAGAAGATTTAGAAGAATTCCGCGCAATCATCGCCAAGGCAGGAATAGACTGCTTTTTTTAGCGGCCTAAAGTATTCCGTAGACACTTGGATGGTTTATAGCTCCACTTTGTAGACTTTTACTCCTTGCTCGGAAAGGAAAGCCTCTTTTTCCGGAGGTATGAGGTCATCGGTGAACACCGAGCCGATTTCACTAAACGGGAGGAGCGGAACCAGCCCCTGTTTGGAAAATTTTTCTGATTCGGTAAGAATGATTACCTCTCTGGCCTGCCGCGCCATGCTCCGAACCGTTTCTGCGCGCAAATGGTCATTCCCAGTAAAACCGTTTTGCGAAAAGCCGTCGGTTCCGATAAAAAGTTTATCCACAGTAAAACCTTGAGCGCACTGCCGGGTAATGGGACCGACCATCACTTGGGCATTATTCTGGTAGTCCCCGCCCAAAAGCACGATTTTGGCCTGGGGCAACCGCCTGATATAGGCGGCAATAAAAGCAGAATTGGTGATAATACGTACTTCGCGCTTGTTTACGGTTAATTCTTCGGCCAAAATAGCGCAACATGATCCCGATTCTATCATAACCGCCTCGCTATCCCTGACGAGTTCGCTGGCCCGATAGGCAATTTTACGCTTGGTGTCGTAATGATAGGTCAAGCGGTTGTTGATGTCATCACTTGAACCGGGATAAACCTGGCCTTTTTCATGCCGGACAATCCCTCTTTCTTCCAACCGATCTAAATCAGAACGCAATGTAACTTTGGAAACCTCTGCCATTTCCGCAAGTTTAGCGACCTCAATACAGCCTTTCTGAGCTATAATTTCCAGTATTTTTTTTTGCCGTTCCGCCTGTTTATCCGTCATGCCATATCCTGATTTGTATTGTAGTAAAACAGGCCGCAGCTTTCAATACTCGTTATATTCCGCAAGAAATTTGTCCAATTTTCTGAAAATCACGCCTTTCGTTCCGAACATTGGCGAGAACCGGCATTTTGCAGGTTTGTCCCATTGAGAACCTTCCCTAATCCGTGTTACTCCCTTTCCCTACAATGAAATAGCGTTGCTGATTGGTGGGAATACTTCACGGGGAAAACGATGCGTATCCGCAAAAGACATCGTATTCCCAAAAATGAGGGTTTTATGAAAATCCATAACGATTTCACCCTGTACTGGCGGATGTTCCCTTCGGGGAACTGGGAGGTGGGGTGTACTACTACGCCTATGATGAAAATGACGTGCGGCAAATGGGGCGTTCCACCGGGGAAACCAATATGACTGCGGCACGGGTTAAGTGCAACCGGCTTTTGAAAGAAGGGAACCTGATTTCCAACAAGGGCTATATGCCGACCTTCGCTGAATACGCACAAGGCTGGTGGGAAAGGAAAACCTGCGCCTGCCTCAAGAAACGCCGCAAGCGCCATAACCTTACCCGGACTTACGCGGACAACAACAAAAAGAATTTGAAAAACCACCTTATCCCCTATTTCGGGAAAATGCCCGTGAATAAAATCTCAAGGGACGACATTGAGGCATGGTTTGACAAGCTCGTCGAGGAGGAGTGTCAGAACCCGCCCATCAACGGATATTTCGGGACCCTCAAAACCATGATGATTGAGGCGGTAGCCCGGAAAATTATTATCCTCGAAGAATTCAAGAAACTGTTTGTGAAGGACTGGAAGCGGGTATGGGACAACGACCGTATATCATACACGGCGAACAAGCTGGCGGCGTTAATGGGCATGGGGGCAAGCGAAGTGCTGGGCTTAAAGGCGGGTTTGTGTACGCGGACCACATATACCTGTGCAAGCAGTATGACGAATACGGCTACCGGGATACCAAGACCAAGGACAAACACAATGTCCCCCTGCCTCCCAACATGATTAAAGACCCTGAGGAACTGAAAGCCACGAACGGGAGGGGTTTGTGTTTTCCCTTGACGGAGGGGAAGTGCCAATATGCCGGAAAACGATGTATCAGGATTTTCACCGGGCGTTGAGGAACATCGGGATAAGCGATGACGAGATAGCGGAGCGGCATTTACACGGATGGAGGCATTTCTTCAACACGGAATTGTTAAAAGGTGGCTTGACCATTGCAAACCCATGCGGTAACGGGGCATAAGTCCGACCGGATGACGGAATGGCATCTGCAATAACCCCCTGAATTTTTTGTAAAAATTACACTTGACAGGATGTTTATGAGAGTGTATAATTCTAAAACAGTATATAGGAGGAATTAATAAAAAATTTGTACCGTTTTTAGCGTATGTAGTAACCTTAGCTTTTGCTATCTTTATAATAGCTTTCGTATTGTATCCATATGGCAAAGATGCCAATAAATAACCGCAGGGCAGAGCCCTGCGGTAAAACCCAAGAGATTAATATGGCAATAGCAATGGCGGATAAATTGTAAAAGGGGGTTACTGCACATAACGGGACTGTATGCGCTTCGGGGCCTACGGCCCCTCGGCCTCCGCAATGGCTAGGTCACTCCGCTACGCTCCATTCCCACGCCATTGCTCCGGCACAGTTTGTCGGCCCTGGTCTTTGCTGCGCAAAGCCCTTATCCGGGCCGACAAACCGTCGCATACAGCCGGAACGTTATGCGCCATATTTTTGAAAATTCTGTGGATAATTTATAAAAAAGGTATTGACAAAATCATGGTGGATAAATTATAATAGTGTATTGGAGGATTATATGGGCAATAGAAAAACTGTAGTTGTTACCGCTTATGGTCATAATAAAACTCTTGATAAAATTGCGATTAGTTCATTTGAAATTTCTGAAGATCGGTACTATAACTATAATAAGCAGAGTTCAGATGCAGAGACATATTGTGATACTATCAATTCACTTGAATTAAAAGATGATTCTTGGATTTTTGCTAAAATACTTTCTGAAAATACACAATATTCACTGGATGTATTTCTCCCATTAAAATTTTCAAATGTAATTATGAAATTGGATAATAGGGCTATTCAGAAAGTATTAAGAGTAATAGATCCCCATGAACTTGCCATATGTTTAAAAGATCAGGATGAAATAGTAAGAGAAAAAGTATTTACTAATATGTCAAAAAGAGCTGCTCAAATGTTGAAAGAAGATATGGAACTTATGGTTCCAATTAGAATAAAAGATGTTAAAGAAAAGCAAGAAAAAATTCTAAATATCATTCGCCATTTGGAACAATCGGGGGAAATTATTGTTTCGTATTTATTATAAAGGAGAAATCACAGAATGACTCGCAATGAATTTGTGAATAGATATACTGAAATTGTAGGGCGTGCTCTTAAATATGCTGAGAAAGCCAGAAGAGAGGGTTTATTGGCATTGGAAGAGGAATCGGATCAGGCAAAGATCGATGAAAGGGATATATTTGAATATGGGTTGCGTTTTGTTGTTGACGGAACAGACGCGGAACTAATTGAGAAAATACTTTCAAATATTATAAAACAGGAAAAAGATGAAAATATTATTATATTAAAAAATATTCAAAAAGAAGCAGTTCTTAGAATACAAGATGGAACGAATCCCAGGATGTTGTATGCAGTCTTAAATTCTTATGCAAATATAACAATAAAGGAAGATGAAATAAGAAACTTAATGGTGGATTAAAATAAATAAAGGCAAAAATACGTCGCATAACAGTCCTGTATACGCTTCGCCGCCGGGCGGTTCAGCCTCCGCAATGGCTGGGTCATTTCGCTGCGCTCCATTCCCACGGCATTGTTCCGGCACATTTGGGCGGCATGAAACTCTACGGGTTTCTTTATCGCAGCCGTAAAAACGTCATATAGAGCCGGAACGTTATACGACATTGGGCAAGAATATTTCAGAAATATATCAAAAAACTATCGACATTATATCGGAATAACGATATAATATTTATATATACATTTTTTGGAGGAATTATGCCTACAATTAGACCAAGCGCCGATTTGCGAAATAACTATAATGAAATTTCTGAATTGTGCCACGAATATTCAGAACCGGTATTTATTACAAAAAATGGAACCGGAGATCTTGCTGTCATGAGTATAGAAGCGTATGAATTATTGGCAGGAAAACTTGAATTGTATTCCCTTATAAATGAAGGGTTGGAACAAGCAAAAGATGGAAAAATAAAACCCATGAAAGAATCAATAAAATCAATACGCGAAAGATTAAATGTAAAGGTCCAACGTCGCATAACAGGACTGTTACGCAAAGCCCATTGATAAAGACAAATACCAATTAGGATTTATGCAATACATAAAATCCTTCTTAGACCCACGAGAAAGACCGTCATGGGTTTGTACAGAGTCGATGTAACGGATGATAATCAGTATAATATGGATGACGGATAAATTTCAAGCTTGCGTTGATTATCTTACCTTTGTCGTTTTTACTATATGATCGGGTACGGTCCATAATGTAGACACATTATGGATTCGGATTGTAGGTCCGCGACTTCCTTAAAAATCGCGTTTTCGCAGCCTAAAGGCTGCGAAAACGCGAGGTCTGTCCGCAAAGTAACCGACTTTGCGGGCAGACACTAATTAGAGTTGTTCGGAAACTTCAGTTTCAGAACAACTTCCGCTATAAACCACAAAATACGGAGCATTTTGCAAGACTTGTGAAACAACCAACCGGGTTGTCGAACAAGTCTAGTGTAGAAAATAGTCACAATTATTGTTTAAGCCGTTCTGTGTGAAGCGGGAAGAAATAGTAAGTTGCATATCATTTCTTCCGACAAACCCCATAAGGTTATAAGTTGTCAGTTTGCCGTCATTCAAAGAACAAATACGTGATTTTCCTATATCATCGTTATACATCCCTAGTTCTTGCGGAAATATAAGCAAATCTGGATTTTCTTTCCGCAAATCAGACAGACTTTTGCCGGCGATTGCGGACAGATCGGGGCTATTAGCACCACCGATCTCGGCTAACAATTTGCCGCCATTATTATCGGTGGTTCTCATTCTTCGAGATCACCAGTGTAATTAGGGTTGAAAGCTGTATGAAGTTTGACGAGATGCTCTTTGGCATCGGGCATCCCGCGAAGGTATTCCCGAAGAAGCGGTTCAAGCCGGAATTTCCATAAAGATAGGGCCTGTATTGAATTCTGTTCATTGCAACAAAAAGTATTCCGGGGGGTCTAATATAAGGTTGAAAACTGCTTGCAAACGTAAGTCCCGGGCCGCTGGACGAAACAGACGGAAACCGCTATTATGACAGAGTACGAGTTTTTGTCTAAAAATATCGACAGGGTCAGGAAAGGCTGTTTTTTAAGGAGTAAGCTGGTATGGAGTCAGCGTCCCAGGCCGCCAGGGTAATTATAGCGATCATCCCCATCGTGGGGATTGTCATGGGATCGGCGGTGATATTTTTCTACCTCCTCTGGGATCACCGCCGTAAATCCCTGCTTATCAAAGCCGGGCAGTACCGGCCCGTCAAATTCGATCTGCTTTCCTTCAGCCTGCTTACCGGCCTTCTCCTGGCCAGCGTCGGCTTGGCCTTGACGGTGTTTTTGGTAGTTACCCGGAAGGCCGGTTACGGTCTTTTGGGGGGAATTATTCCCCTGTCCATGGGGATTGGCCTATTGATCTACTACGGAATTACGCGCGGCGAAAAGGCTCAATGACGCAGGATGACGCTGATGATCTGCTGATTGTCAGCCAGATTAATTCCGGACAGAAAGAGTTGTTCCGGTTTCTGGTAAAGAAGCACGAACAGGCGGTGTACGGAATGGGCCTAAGTTTTTTCCGTAATTCCGAGGACGCGTCCGATTTTACCCAGGATGTGTTCCTCAAGGTATACCGGGGGCTTTCCCGTTTTGAGGGACGATCCCGTTTTTCCACCTGGCTTTACAAAATCGCCTACAACACGGCGGTGAACGGGGTAAGCAGGCGGAAAGAATACCGGAGCCTCGCGGAGGAAGAGGGCTTAAGCGACGGGGAGACCCCGGAGCGGAAACTGGTACGGGACATTTCCCGGAAAGCGGTGCTTGGCGCCGTGGAAGAACTGCCCGAACGTTACCGGGTATGCGTGGATCTCTTTTTCTTCTACAGCCGCACCTACCAGGAGATAGAGGGGATTACGGGGATTCCGGTGAATACGGTTAAATCCCATGTATTCCGGGCGAAGAAGCTTTTACGGGAGAAGCTTAGAGAGATTGCCGCAGGGGGCATTGATTGAGCTGTAACGGATTGTTGGATGAGTTATACGAATATGCGGGGGACGAAAGGATCCCCCTTAATCTCAGGCTGCGGCTCAGGCTGCACGGCTTTTTCTGCCCCCAGTGCGCCCAGGAAATCGAACGCTTCGAACTTTCCCGGGATATTCTGCGGAACGATTTCTTTCCCTCCGCGCCGAGTTTCGAGGAATCGGTAATGCGCCAAATCCGGAATGAAGATCCCGCCCTTCCGCCCACGCGGGAAATTGAGATGGGAATAACCTTCTCCGGCTGGGTTGTTACCGGGATTGTCCTTCTGGTTTCCCTGGCTTCCGTTTTTTTCGGGGCGGATTTTATCAAAACCGTTAATTTTGAAGGCAATTCTTTTCTGCTGCCCATGGGAATAACCATCGGGGCGGTCTTAAGCTGTTACGGGGCCCTCTTTATCGGCAGCCATCTTGAGGAACTTGCCCGGCGTTTCGGTCTTCATTGAGCCTTTTTATAAGCTTTTTAAGCGGCAAATCCCGGAGTTTTCCTGAAACTGTCCTGGTTTTGGGCGGGTTTCCCTCTCCTTTTTCATGGTTTTTAAGAATTTGGGTAAAGCGTTGACACAAATCACCGGCAGGCATAAGATCTAAGCATGAATATCTCCACATACACGGTAAAACCGAAGCTTCCCGTCCCCTTAAAGCCGCTGGAAGAGATTGCCCGTAATCTCTGGCTTTCATGGAACTATGACGCGGTTCAGCTTTTTATCCGGTTGGATTATGAAGCGTGGCTCAAGTCCCAGCAGAGTCCCATCAAGACCCTGGGAATGGTCAGTCC
>JAITLF010000245.1 GCA_031278025.1 Treponema sp. | reverse complement strand
TCCGGCTGGGCGGCGGATTATATAGCCCGGCGGATCAATACTTTTACCGGCGATTCCGGCAAGCCTTTTGTGCTTGGTCTTCCCACGGGATCAAGTCCTCTGGGAATCTACAAACGGCTTATCGCCCTCAATAAAGCGGGACAGGTGTCGTTTGCCAACGTTGTTACGTTTAACATGGATGAGTATGTGGGACTTCCCGAAGATCATCCCCAGAGTTATCACCGGTTTATGTGGGACAATTTCTTTTCCCGTATCAACATTAAAACGGAACGGGTGAATATCCTCGACGGTATGGCGAAAGACCTTGACGGGGAGTGCGCCTCCTATGAAAGGCGGATCGCGGACGCGGGCGGCATCGAGCTTTTTCTGGGGGGCATGGGCGCCGACGGGCATATCGCCTTTAACGAACCGGGCTCCTCCCTGCATTCCAGGACGCGCGTCAAGACCCTGACCACCGACACAAAAATAGCCAACGCCCGCTTTTTTGAAGGCGATCCAAACAAGGTTCCCGCTACCGCCCTGACCGTGGGGGTCGGCACGGTGATGGACGCCCGGGAAGTGCTGATCCTGGTGAACGGTTACAACAAGGCCCGGGCGCTCCGGGCGGCGGTGGAGGATGGCGTCAACCACATGTGGACCTTGTCCTGCCTGCAGATGCACCCCAGGGCAATTATCGTCTGCGACGAGGCGGCCACGGACGAACTGAGGGTAGGAACGGTACGTTACTTTAAAGACATAGAAGGGCTGTAAGATTACGGGAACGTAAGTGGCAAGTAGAATTGAGATAACCGGCCCGGCGGGAAAATATCGGCTGGTAATAGTTTTTGTTTTAACGATTCTCCGTTTTGCGAATGCGGAAGACAAGGATCATGTTGCCGCTTTTTCGGATCCGGCCCGTGTCTGGGGGCAGGGGGTAGAGTCTGTAATCGAGGAAGCTTACCGCGAGGGTTTTAAAACGATCATCATCGGCGGCAGGGTTATGAATCTAAGAATGCCCTTTGCCGAAAACAACGAGCGTTCCGAACTGACCGATCGGGGCTGGGAAATTCTTGGGGGAGGCAAGGCCGATCCACGTTACCTGTGGGAAGCAATCGGGGGAATTTTCAAAACGGAAGATTTTCAAAACTACGTAAAGACGGTGATGGACGGCCGGGAAAAGGTGATCATCTTCGATATTCCCGCAAAGACCTGGAGCGCGAGTTTTGACCTTTTCGACATTGCCCGGATGAAGGCCGGCGCCTACCGGGGGCTTCCCCACCGGCCCTACGTGCTGGTTTCAGGATCGGGGATTCAAGAAAGCGATGTGTACAATTACCTTTACTGCGTGGGCTGGGTGGGCATGGACTGTTCCGGCTTTGTGTGGCATGTGCTGTCCTACGTTGCCCGGAAGGATGGCGTCGATCTGGGCCGTTCACTCAGGCGCGGCATCGGGAATCCCCGGGGCAGTGATCCTTCGTGGTATGTGGGGACGAAGTTCTTTAATTCTTCGAACAGGGAACTTATTCCTGTTAAAGACGAGATCCGCAACCTTAGGCCGGCGGACGTGCTGCTCTTCCGGGGAGAAGACGGCTCCATGGTACATTCGGCGATTATCCAGTCCGTCAATCTTTCCGCCGGGGTGATCCGTTACCTCCAAAGCACCGACGAAGCGCCCCTGGCCGAACGGGGCATCCACGAATCGTTTATTACATTTGATCCCGATCATCCCGAACGCAGCCTGGCGGACCCTTCGGTAAGCTGGAATCAGGCGCGCTACCCTCCGTTTCCCGGGGAGAAGGCTTCCCCCTTTTCCAATGACGGCGAGCGCTACCGGGCCTATGCCGAAAAGGGCGGCGGCAAGGTGGTGCGCCTGCGAATTATGGCGGGGATCATTGACAAATTGAAAAGTTAGAAGGGAGGAGTGAGGAGTGTTTACCGGCATCATTTCGTCGGCTTTTTGGAGTTCAGTCATGCCAAGACCGCCAATCGAACTACGTTATAGGCCGACAGCAGAATCACCAGTCCAAGAACTACGCTGAACAATCTGTCCACTTGCTCATTACCTATGACCTTCGCTGTCCGGGAACCAATCATGCCGCCGCTTATCCCTCCGGTAACCATGGTGATAACCAAAAAAGGGTTTGCCGGGGGCATACTGCCTTCCACGAGAACAAGCAGAAAACTTGTTGTCTGGGAAAGAAAAATGGTATACAACGAATGGAGGGCCGTGGTTTTTGAATCCATTGAGGTTGTTCCAAAACCCCGGCGGGGGCGTTACGGGGGCGGAGCCCCTGTAGTGGGGGTAGGCCGGGACCTTGGCCCGGCCGCAGGGGGCGGCCGCCCCCTCCCTGACTTGGAGAAGGCGAGTTTTGGAACAGCCTCCATTGATAAAAAATATGAAATAACCATGATATTAATGGGCCCCCCGCCGATTCCCAGAAAAGCGGATACTATCCCAAGCAGCAATCCGATGAACAAACAAAAGGGAATATTACGGATATTCCGGGGCCGTATTGTTTTTTTCATTTTGAGATACAGCAACACTGTCAGAGTGAGGAAGATCAGTATCAGGGATTGGATTATTCCAATCAGCGCGATACGGGGGAAAAATGATTAACGGAAAACGGGTAATCGACCATCCAGTTCGGCGGGCAATGGCAGGCGGCGGGCATGGAAGCTTTTTCGGCTATATGCACCGTTCCGGTTTTGGTAAAAACATCTTCGCCATAGGCGGCGCGTTAATGAGCGCCCTGGCGCTGTTGGTTATGCGTAACGGCATGACTCTCCCTGGGCTTTCTCCTTACAGCCAGAAGATCCCGGAGGGTATCATCATAGTAGACACGGTCATCATTGATATGTGCAAGAACGCGAAAAAGGGTTAAAAAGCCATGCCGACAAAGAAACGTTTCGCGCTTAACCGTATCATTTCCCGTCTATGGGTTTCGCGGAATTTGTAAAATTTACCGCCTCCCTGGGCTTCTCGAAAATCGAGATTCGCAACGACCTTTCCGACAAGCCTGAAGTACCTTGGTATAAATTGAGACAGGGCAGCGGATTTTGGGACCGCTTGTAAAAGCTTTTTAAAACAGGCCGAACTTCGAGTTCCCACAGGCCCAAAGGGTCGCGCCCGTAAGGTATGTGCACAAGGAATAGAAGCGGAATAGCCGCTACGCGGCTATTTTCGGAGTTTTGCGATAAACTTACTAAACTGTTTATACAAAACTGTTTACCGCAAAACTCCTGTATGAAATGCGCAAAAAATACAGGGAACCTCCGGTTCCACGGATAGCCCGGTCCGGCGCGAAGCGCCGGATGCGCCCAAATCCCAAATAAAAAACAACGGCAAACAACAGGTAACCGGCAGAGATCAGTAACCGGAAACTCCTAACTCCTCCCTACTAACTTTTCACTCTTCCCAGTCCCACGTAGTAAGTCTCGAATGATCCGGCCCGGCATGCCGCCGGCTTGAAACTTTTCCCGGCCTCGAACAGTTCCCGAATCCGCTTGAGCAGGCCGGCGGTATCCCCGCCCTGAAACACTTTTACTACCATGCCGCCGCCCCGCGCCAAAACCGTTTCGGCGTAGAGGAGCACTTCTTCCGCCAGGGCCAGGGAACGCAGGGTATCCACCGGGCGGTTGCCCGTGGTTGCCGGGGCCGCGTCGCTTATGAGCAGATTGTAGGGACCGTGTCCGGCAAGGGTCCGCCGGGTTTCGGAAGCGGTAAGGTCCCCCTGCAGGAAAAAAAAGTTTTCGCCGTCAAAAAGGCCGCGGTCGTATTGCCGGGACAGCGGGGCAAGGTCCGCGGCGGCAAGAAAGCCCCGGCCCGCCAGCTTGCGCAGCAGGAAAAGGCTCCAGCTCCCCGGAGCGGCCCCCAGGTCCAGCGCCCTGAAATGGGAGAGATCCCGGGGCAGCAGGGGAAATTTCCCGGCAAGTTCATCCAGCTTGTAAACGGAGCGGGCAGGATAACCTTCTTTTTGTGCTTTAATCGCCCAATAATCGGGTTTTTCATAAGCTGTCTTTGCCATATTACCCGGTTTTTTTGACGGCAGGGGTTATCACGGCCACTGCGTGTCCGTGTTCGATTGACATCGCCGCTAAAGCGGCGGGAAAAGGGGTTATCACGGCCACTGCGTGCCCGTGTTCGATTGACGTCGCCGCTAAAGCGGCGGGAAAAGGGGTTACTTCTAATGTAAAGCTCGTATAAACTATTAACATGGACTTGGAGTATATAAAAAGACTCGAAAAAATTGAAGGTCGCCTTTCCTTGTTTTTGCCCCGGCACCCCGGCCAGCCATGGATGGATATGGTCTTTAAGGATTCTGCGCGGCAAGCGCCCCACGATTTGGCGGCATCCCTGATTGACCCAGGCTGGGATATCGTGAACCGCGGAGGCAAGCGTTGGCGGCCCCTGCTCCTTACCCTGATCTGCGAAGCGCTGGGCGGGGGCGATAACGGGCTTGCCCTGGTTCCCCTGGTGGAGTTTCCCCACAATGCCAGCCTGATCCACGACGATATTGAAGATAATTCCGATGAGCGCCGGGGCAAGCCCGCGGT
>JAITLF010000134.1 GCA_031278025.1 Treponema sp. | reverse complement strand
ATTTTTGCCCCCGAATGCTCCATTTTTGCCCCCGAATGCTCCATTTTTGCCCCCGAATGGTTCATTGTTGCCCCCGAATGTCGCGTTCGGGACTTTGAGCGGGGCGCGGCTGTTCCTGAATATGTCAAGTCCGCCCCCACCACAGGGCGTTTTTGCCCCGAATACCCCGGTTTTGTCCCAAAAAACGGCGTTTGGGGCTGGGACGGGGAATCCGGGGGGGAAAACCGGGCTGTTGTTGACATTACCCGCCGCCCCCCGTATGCTCAGGGGCTATGAAATTCCTGCATACCGCGGACCTTCATCTGGGGAAGGTCTTCCACGAACACTCCCTCATTGACGATCAGAAACACCTGCTGGACCAGCTTGCCGAAATCCTCTCGGACCCCTCCTTTGCCGCCCTGCTCATCGCCGGGGATGTCTACGACCGGTCCATCCCCTCCCCGGATGCGGCGGACCTTTTCAGCGCCTTCCTGGGAACGGTAAAGGCCCGCCGCCCGGACCTCCAGGTCCTGGTCCTTCCGGGCAACCACGATTCCTCCTCCCGCCTCGGCTTTGGCCGGGAACTCTTTGCCGGACTGGGCGTCCATTTGGTTACCAGGCCGGAAGACGCGTTTCGCCCGGTCCTGGTATCCCCCGGCGGGGGGGATGAAACCTGCGCCTTCTTCCTCCTCCCCTTCCTGTACCCAGGGAGCCTGCGGGCAGGGGCCGGAAGGGAGGATGATGAGGGCCTTCAGGCGGAACCCCTGAGGTCCCAGGCCCGGCTGGCCGGGGAAGCCGCCGCCCGGCTGGAGCAGGCCCGTGTTTCGGCGCTGGCGGCGGGGGCGGACTATGGGGTGCTGGGGGCCCATCTCTTTGCCGCCGGGGGCCTTGAATCCGAATCGGAGCGGGTCTTCCTGGGGACGGCCGAGCGGGTGCGGGCGGAGCTTTTTGCCGCCTTCGACTATACCGCCCTGGGGCATCTGCACCGGTGCCAGCAGGCCGGGGAACGGGCCTGGTATTCCGGAAGCCCCCTGGCCTATTCCTTTGAGGAGGGCAGGTACGGGAAGGTCTTTCTTGCGGTTGAACTGGAGCGGAAGGCTGAAGGGGAGCGGGAAGCTGAAGGGGGAAACCCGGCGCCGGCGGGCGCGCCGGGCGCGGCGGACGCGCCGGAAGGCAGGCCGGGGGGCGGGGCGCGGGGTACGGTCCTCAGGGTAACGCCCATCCCCGTGCGGCCCCTGCGGCCCCTGCGGAGCCTGCGGGGTTCCTTTGATTATTTCTTCCGGGACGCGGGGAAGGATCCCCTCCTGGGCGAAGCGGAAAACGATTATATCGAAGCGGTCCTGACGGATCCGCTCCTGACGGAAAACCCCCTGGCCCTGCTCCGCCGCCGTTTTCCCTGGATACTCTCGGTAAAACAGGAGGCGGCCCTTTCGGCCTTTCATCCGGCCCTTGCGCCGGCCCCGCGGGACGCGCCGGACGGCGCGGGGCTTCCGCCGCGGGGCGGGAAGCGGCGGACGCCGGTTGAAGATTTTGAGGATTTCCTGCGGGAAATGTACGGCGGGGACCAGCCGGATAACCGCGAAAAAACAGCGGCCTTTACGGAGCTTCTTGAGGAATTGGAACAAAGCGCGGCGGAGCGCGGCGGGGCGGAGCGCGATGGGGCGGAGCGCGGCGCGGCGGAGCGCGGAGGGGGAGCAAATTGAGGCCCGAAAAACTTACCCTGGAAAACTTCGGCCCCTTTGCCGGAAGGGAAACGGTGGATTTCAACGCCCTGGACGACCTCTTCCTTATCACCGGAAGGACCGGCGCGGGCAAGACCGCCATCTTTGACGCCCTCTGCTTCGCCCTGTACGGGTCCGTTCCCGGAAGCCGCAAGGGCCACACCGCCCGGCTGCGGAGCGACTACGCCGGGGGAAGCGCGGAGTGTTCGGTTTCCCTCCAGTTCATGGTTGGGGACCGGCGTTACCGCATAGACCGTTCCCCCCGGCAGGAAAAACTCAGGAAGCGGGGGACCGGGTTTACCACGGTGGAAGAAACCGCGGCGCTTCAGGAAATCAGGAACGGGGCGGCGGCGCCCCTCAGCGGGAAAAAGAGCGAGGCCGATGAACAGATACGGCGTCTTATCGGGCTTGAAGCGGACGAATTCTTCAAAATCGTCCTGCTGCCCCAGGGCGAATTCGCGGAATTTCTCAGGCAGGGTACCACCGAACGCCGGGCGGTGCTGGGAAAGCTCTTCCCGGTGGACAAAGCCGCCCGGCTGCGGGAGCTGGCCCAGGACAAGGCCAGGACCGCCTCGCTGGAAGTCCGGGAGGCCGGGCGGGTTCTGGAGGAGATCGGCAGGCGGGTCTCCTTCGGCACGCTGGAAGAGACCCGCGCGAAGGCTGACGAAGCGGTCCGGGCGGCCAAAGCCCTGGCCGCGGCCCTTGCCGCGGAAACGGAAACCCTGAAGGCCCTGCTCGCGGCCAGGGGGAACGAGGCCGCCGCTGAGGGAAGGCTGAGGGCTGCCGAGGGGGAAATCGCCCGGAACGATGCGGAGGAAGGGGCGGTCCGGGAAAAACAAACCCGCCTGGATCGTTCCCGGACCGCCCAACCCCTGGCCCACGAGGTGAAGCGGGCGGAGGAAAAGGAACGGGAGGCGGCCGGGGCGGCGGGCGAGGCCGGAAAAGCCCGCAAGGAGCGGGAAGCGGCCCAACGGGGGGCGGAGGAAGCGGAAACCCGTGCCGCCGCCCTGCCGGGCCTTGAGGAAGAGGAACAGGCCCTGCGGGAAAAACGCCCCGTCCTGGCGGGCCTTGCGGACGACGAAGAAGCCCTGAAAAAGAACGAGGCGGAAGCCCTGGTCCTGGATAAAAAAACCCATGCCCTGGCGGATAAAACCGGGCGGCTTTTGGCCCGGAAGCAGGAGAAAGAAGCGGAGATCCAGAGCCTGGAAGAGCCGGCTCAGAAAGCCGCCGTCCTGGATGCCCAATGGGAACGGGAACGGATCGTCAAGGACATCCTGGTAGAGCTGGGCAGGATTGCCGGCGAAGCCGGAATCCTGAACGCCGAAGAACAGGCCGCCTCCTCCCGCGCCGCGGCCCTTGAAGGGGAATGCGCGGAACTTGAAAAGCGCATCCCCATCCAGGAAGACGAAGTCCGGCGGCTGCGGGCGGAGAAGGAGGAACAGGAACGGACCGGCATGGCGGCCCGTCTTGGCGCGGGCCTCCGGGATGGGGAGCCTTGCCCGGTGTGCGGTTCTACGGAACACCCTTGTCCGGCCAGGCAGACGGAACCGGCCTATAACTACGCCGCCCGCATCGCGGCCCAGGAAGCGTCCCTGGCCGATGCGGGGAAAGCCCTGGCCGCTAAACGGGCGGAAATAGAGGGCGGGCGCCAGGAGCTCGCCCGCCTCCGCGCCCGCCGTGAAACCTTGTCCCATGCCGCGGCGGAAGCCCGCGCCGGCGCTCCCCCCCGGGAAGACCCGGTCATGGCGGCGTGGTTCTGCCGGGGCGGGGAACTTCCGGACAAGGCGGATACCGACCGTCTCAGGGAAGCCCAGATAGCCGCCCTCAACAAGGTTACCGCCGGACGGAGCGAAGCCCAGCGGGCGGCAAAGCGCCTGACGGATGCCCACCGGGAGCTGCACCTTCTGGAGCAGGAGATTACCGAAACGGAAAAGGAATATTCCGGCCTTTCGGAAAAGCTAAAGAACCTTCTTGCCGTGATAGGGGAAACAAAGCGGAAACAAACCCGGCTGTTGGACGAGGCGGCTGCCGGGGACGGCGTCCGCTCCGCCGCCGCGGCCCTGCCCGCCCTGGACAGCCGCCTTCTTGCCCTTACCGGGGAGATACGCCGCCGCCGGGAAGATCGGGAGAAGGCGGGCAGGAACCTTGCGGCGGCGGCGGCCCGTGAGGAGAGCGCCCGCCAAAAACGGGATGCGGCGGAAACGGCGGTCCGGGAAGCAGCGGAAGCCCTCGCATCCGCCTTGGTGTCTTCCCCCTTCCCCGATGCCGAGGCCCTCAAGGCCGCCCTGCTGGACACGGAAACCGAATCGGCCCTGGAAGCGGCTCTTGCCCAATGGAAGGATGAGCGGGCCCGTCTGCGGTCCCTGAAGGCGGAGTTACAGAGAAGCCTGGGGATCATACGGGAGGAACTGGCGGCATTGGGCGGCGGGGAAGTCCCGTCCTGGGCCGACGCGGAGGCGCGGCTTGCGGCCCTGACCGCGGAACGGGAAGCCGCCGAGGCGGAGCGGGACCGGAAGATCGGGGAGTTGTCCGCCTTTATACGGGACGAGGCCCTGCTGAGGGAAGCCCACGAGCGGTTTACCGTCCTAAGCCGCAAGAGCCATCGCCTGTCCGTCCTGGCCGATGACCTGGGGGGGAAGAATCCCCGGAAGCGGGCTTTCGATGCATGGATCCTGGGCCGCTACCTTGCGGAAGTCGCCGCCTTTGCTACCCGGCGCCTGGAGCGTATGAGCGAATCACGGTATTCCCTGCTTCTGGACAGCGGGCGGGAGTCAGGCCGGGGGCAGGCGGGTCTGGACCTGGCGGTATTCGACGCCTATACCGGAAAATGCCGGCCCTGCGCCACCCTTTCCGGCGGGGAAAGCTTCATGGCTTCCATCAGTCTTGCCCTGGGCCTTGCGGACTCCATACAGAGCCGTTCCGGCGGCGTACGTCTGGACGCGGTCTTCATTGATGAAGGCTTCGGCAGCCTGGACGAGGCGAGTCTGGACCAGGCCCTGATCATCCTGGACGAACTGCGGGATCACCGCATGGTGGGGCTTATCTCTCATGTTGGGGAAATGCGCTCCCGCATACCGAGCCGTATCGAAGTCATCAAATCAGGCTCTGGTTCCCGGATTCAGCAGGAAGACGCGGATAATTGACACGGGATCAGAGCCTGTTGCGCTTCGCGCGTAGGTTATAGTATAAACATGTCATTTATTGCATGTTTATACCTTGCAGTATCCAAAGGCGCCCCATTAATCGGGATTTTTACATGGGGTGCCAAGACGCCTGAGCAAATAATCTACAAATGCAACCGGCTCTTACAAGATTGTGAGTACGAGGAGTATTAATGATAGAATACAAGACAAAGGGAACCTGTTCCACCAGGATCACCTTTTCCATTGAAGACAAAAAAGTCCACGCGGTATCCTTTAAAGGCGGATGTGAAGGGAATCTAAAGACCCTCTCCCTGTTGGTCGAGGGTATGGACGGGCAGGCCCTCATCAAACGCCTCAAGGGAATCCAGTGCGGCAGGAAAGGGACCTCTTGCGCGGATCAGTTAGCCTGTGCGGTCGATAAGGCCCTGGCCGAAACGGGCTAAACCTGATGCGCTTTGCGTATAAGATAGGGTATAAACATGCAATAAATTGCATGTTTATACCCTGCGGGCTCTAAGGACGCGCTGAATTAGAATCCTGCATTTCCAGGAGGAGATCTATCTGTTTAAGGATATATTCCTGGAATTGAGGATTCAGTTCCTTAAAAAGACTTACCAGTTTGGTGAATGCTTCATCAGGATTAACGATGAACATTTCACCTTCCCCATTTCGGAGCCAGTGCTCATTTACCCCAAAAGCGGCGCAAATTAATTTAACGATCCGGTCATTGACCTTCCGTTTCTCAACCTCCACTCCCGCAAGGTATCCGCTTGAAAGCGATATGACCTTGGAGAATTTAATTTGAGACAAATGCAATACCTCACGGACTTGCTTGATACGGCGATTAATCGATGTTTCAGTTGGAAGTTCCATTGCCATATAATAGTAACGCTAATAAATCCATTCCCGCAAGGGGGCGCGTTGCCCCATTGAAAATGTTACCCAGATTAAAATAAGGCGCCTGAAGGAGGGCATCCGAATGGGGTTAAACATGAAAAAAAAAGGGGGGCTGCTTGACGAATTTACACGGCAGACCGGGTATCACCGGAAATCAGCCGTCAGGCTTTTAAGTGAAAAGCCTGACAGGGAAGTTCTTGTCAGCACGGACGGAAGGACCGTAAAGTTTAAGCCGGAAAAAAAGCGGCCCGCGAACCGCAAGGGGAAGCGGGTGTACTCCGATGAGGTCATAGCTTCCCTGCGCCTTATCTGGGCCTTCTTTATGAACCGCAAAGGCGCCTTTAGGAACCGCAAAGGCGCCTTTATGAACCGCAAAGGCGCCCTTTTGGTACAAATGCGGGAAAAGCCTCACCAATCCCCTTGGTTCCCTGAAAAGCCGCATCCCCATGCGTACCTTCTACTCAGGCGCGGAACGAAAAACACCCGGTTTCTGGCAAATCGACACGGTCCGCCACTGCGGACAGGCCGCTTCGGGCCAGTACGTCCTCACCTTGACCGCCACAGACGCTGCC
>JAITLF010000123.1 GCA_031278025.1 Treponema sp. | reverse complement strand
CGGTTTTCGCTGAGGACAAAAATAAAAGTAAATATCCAATGGCTGTTGTATTGCATGGTGCATAACAGAGGGAAATGCATACCGGGGATACTGGCGGAGAGCGGAGGCTAGGGGGGAAGAGCGGAAGGCGGGTTTGCGAAAAGGCGGGAACAGCGGGCTTGCCGGAGAGTAATGGTGATCGAATGGTAAAAACCTGTGGAAGGGATATATTCCTTTCCAAAAACGAGTAATTCGACAGCCTCGTTATGCGCCATTCTCAAATCTATTCTCTGCTTCCTTCAGCAAATCTGGCGTTACGGGATTCCTATTTTTCGTGTAAATTTGGCGTTACGGAATTCCTATTTTCAACGCCACGTTAGCACGGATACGTCATTTTTGTCCCCGAAACAGGGTGTTTTTGCCACAAATACCCCGGTTTTGCCCAAAACCACGGCATTTGGGCCTGAGAATGGGACGCCCGGACATCCGCCCGCCATGCGCCCGTACCTGGTGAACGGGATTGGCGCAGTGTAGGAATCAGTTCTGAAAAGGGGTGAGGCGGTAGTATACCAAAGCGGATGAATCTAGCTGCCGGGTAAATCTATCTATCGAATAAAGCTGTCTATCGGATAAATCTCGCTATAAGAGGCTGTTCCGCCGAACCGGGGGTTCGCACCGTGGGCGTTTGGCGCACCCTCAATCGGGTTTGGAACAGCCCCGCATAAAACAAATAAAACAAAGTGCCGTGCTTCTCATTTATGTACGGTTCCTTAGGGGCCCCGCGTGCTCCCTTCACGTCATTATCTGTTCGTCTATGGGCCGCCCGCCGGGAACCATGGGAAGCACCTTCTCGTCCTGATCCACGGCAGCCTCAACAACCGCCGCGCTGCCGCCTGCAACATCCGCAAGCGCCTGGTCCAGGGCGGACGCGAAGGCGGCCTCATCGCCGGCGCGGTAACCCGGAAGGCCGTAAGCCTCCGCCAGCTTAACGAAGTCAGGCGGACGGTCCAGGGTGGTTTCGGCGTAACGGCCCTCGTAGAAAATGTTCTGCCACTGGCGCACCATGCCCAGTACCCGGTTGTTGCAGATCACGATGAGGAGGGGGACGCCGTAGGTTTTCGCCGTCGCCAGTTCCCCGCAGTTCATCCTGAAGGAACCGTCCCCGGTAAAGAGTACGACGGGCCGGGAGGGGTTGGCGATTTTGGCGCCTATGGCGGCCCCCAGGCCGAATCCCATGGTTCCCAGGCCCCCGGACGTGATGAAGGACCGGGGCCGGGCAACGGGGTAAAATTGAGCAGTCCAGATTTGGTGCTGCCCCACGTCGGTGGCGACGATGGCATCATACCCCAGGCGGCGGGCGGTTTCTTCGATCACGAACCGGGGATGCAGGGCTGTTTGGCGGTGGTGGGACGTGGGGATATGGGCCTTCCAGGAAGTAATCTCGCCGTTCCATCCGGTTTCCATCCGGGCGGGGAGTTTTTTAAGGAGCTGCTGCAGCGCGGCCTTAAGGTCCCCAATCACGGCGGCGTCGGACCGGACATTCTTGTTGACTTCCGCCGGATCGATATCAAAGTGAAGGATCTTCGCGGATTTTGCGAATTTATCCGCCTGGCTCGTAACCCGGTCGGAAAAACGGGCACCCGCCGCCACCACCATGTCCGCCTGCTGTATCGCCTTATTGGAAGCCACCGTGCCGTGCATGCCGATGAGTCCGGTGTAAAGCCGGTGTTCCGGGGGAAAGGCGCCTATACCCATGAGGCTTAGGGCTACCGGCGCGTTGAGCCGTTCCGCCAGGCTGGCCAGTTCCCCGCAGGCTCCGGAGATGATGACCCCGCCGCCCGCATAGATGACGGGCCTGCGGGAAGCGGAGAGCATGGCTGCGGCCCGGTCTATGTCCCCCCCCGAAAAGGTGAGCCGCCCGTTCCGCTCCTCAAGGCGGCGGGCCCTGGCGCTTACGGCCGGCCGGTTCCCCGCGGCGTCCGCCGGGAAAGACGCCTTCTCCATGCCGGGGATCCATTCCCCCGTATGGGCGGTGATGTCCTTGGGAAGGTCGATGAGCACCGGACCGGGCCGGCCTGACTTGGCCACGATGAAAGCCTCCCGGATTATCTCGGCCAGCTCGTTCACATCCTTCACGATCCAGTTATGCTTAACCACCGGCATGGTGATTCCCGTAATGTCCACTTCCTGAAAGCTGTCTTTCCCCAGCAGGGGAACCGTCGCGTTCCCGGTGATGGCTACCAGGGGAACCGAATCCATTGCCGCTGTGGCGATTCCCGTAACCAGGTTTGTCGCGCCGGGGCCGGAGGTGGCAATGCACACACCCGGCCTGCCGGTGGAACGGGCGTATCCGTCCGCCGCATGGGCGGCGTGTTGTTCGTGGCTCACCAGGATATGCCGGATCCGGTCCTGGTGTTTGAACAGCTCATCGTATATGAACAGAACCGCGCCTCCGGGATAGCCAAACACGGTGTCCACCCCCTGCTCGATGAGGGCTTCGATTAAGATACGGGCGCCTGAATACTGCATGCTTGCTCCTTAAAACTCCGTAAAAATAGCTCCCCCGGCGGCGGAACCAACCTGCCGGGCGTACCGGGCAAGGTAGCCCGACCGGACCTTGGGCGGCAGGGGCTCCCACCGGGAACGGCGGCAGGCGATCTCTTCATCCGTAAGGCGGACCTTGATGGCCCGGTTGTCGATGTCAATCTCTATGCTGTCCCCTTCATGCAGGAGGCCGATGACCCCGCCCGCGGCGGCTTCCGGGGAAATGTGGCCTATGGCGGCCCCTTTCGTGGCCCCGGAGAAGCGGCCGTCCGTGATAAGGGCCACCTGATCGTCCAGGCCCATACCGGCCAGGGCTGCGGTAGGGCCGAGCATCTCCTTCATCCCCGGACCCCCGCGGGGCCCTTCGTACCGGATGACGATGACATCCCCCTTCCGTATCCGCCTTCCCATGATGGCGTCAAAGGCGGCTTCTTCGGAATCGAAGACCCGTGCGGGGCCTGAATGTTTGAGCATGGCAGCTGCCACGGCGCTCCGTTTAACCACGCAGCCGTCGGGGGCAAGGTTGCCCCGCAGCGCCGCGAGTCCTCCGGTGGCGGAATAGGGGTCCTCCACGGGCCGGATGATCCGGGGGTTTGCGTTTTCCGCGTTCCGAAAGGCGTCCGCCAGAGTCCCGTAGACGGTCGGGGCCGAGCCGTCCACCAGGCGTTTCTTTGCCAGTTCCCGCAGTACCGCGGGAACCCCTCCGGCGGCGTGGAGGTCCTCAACGGCATCCGGCCCCGCCGGAGCCAGCCTGCACAGGTTCGGGGTAACGGCGCTTACCTGGTTGAGGAGATCGATGAAGGAACATCCCGCCGCCGTACAAGCCGCTTCGTGGGCCACCGCCGGAAGGTGGAGGGCCGTATTGGTGGAGCAGCCCAGGGCCATGTCCAGGGCCAGGGCGTTCATGAAGGCCGCTCCGGTCAGAATGTCCCGTGGGCGCAGGCCGTTCTTCAGGACCTCCATGACCAGAACTCCGGTCCGCTTGGCAAGCCTCAGCCGCTCCGCCATCACCGCCGGAATCGTGCCGTTTCCCGGCAAGGCCAGCCCTAGGGCTTCGGTAACGCAGTTCATGGAGTTGGCGGTAAACATCCCCGAACAGGAACCGCAGCCGGGACATGCCGCTTCCTCCAGGGCGGAAAGTTCCGCCTCGTCCATCTTTCCTGCCCCAACCGCCCCTACCGCCTCGAACATGGTGGTTAGGGTAATCGGCTTTCCCCTCAGGCGTCCTGCAAGCATAGGCCCCCCGGACACGAAGACACCGGGCAGGTTGAGCCGGGCCGCAGCCATGAGCATACCCGGAACGATCTTGTCGCAGTTGGGGATGAAGATCACCGCGTCAAACCCGTGGGCCATGACCATGCACTCAATGGAATCGGCGATGAGTTCCCGTGTTACCAGGGAATAGCGCATACCCTCATGGCCCATGGCGATGCCGTCGCACACCCCGATGACCGGGAACTGTACCGGCACGCCCCCGGCCAGCCTGACCCCCTCCGCCGCGGCGCGCGCAATGGTATCCAGATGCACATGCCCCGGCACGATCTCGCTTTTCGCCGCGGCAATGCCGATAAGCGGGCGGTCAAATTCTTCGTCAATAAACCCCATCGCCTTAAACAGGGACCGGTGGGGAGCCCGGGCTATCCCCTTCTTTACGGAATCACTTCTCATATACCTCTCCTTCTGCCTCTCATTCTGCTTTCGGCGCGCTGCGTCCGGCCTCCCTTATACCCGTACCTGTTCGAGGACGGCTTCCCCCATTTCCCGTGTACCGACGATCCGTTCCGCGCCGCCGCCCCTGCAGGCGATGTCGCGGGTCCGCAGGCCCGCATCCAGGACGGCGCGTACCGCCCTTTCGATGGCGGCGGCTTCCGTTTGCAAGCCAAAGGAATAGCGGAGCATCAGGGCGGTGGAAAGGATGGCCGCCAAGGGGTTGGCGGCGTCTTTTCCGGCTAGGTCGGGGGCGGAGCCGTGAATGGGTTCGTACAAACCCATGACCGTGGAGCCGGTTCCCGGAACGCTCCCGATGCTGGCGGAGGCCAGCATGCCGATGGACCCGGTGAGCACCGACGCCTCGTCAGAGAGGATGTCCCCAAAGAGGTTGCTCGTAACGATCACGTCGAACTGGCCGGGGGCGCGGATAAGCTGCATGGCCGCGTTGTCTACATAGAGGTAGCTGGTCTCTATGTCCGGCTCCTCCCTGGAAAGGGCCTGGGCCGTTTCCCGCCAAAGCCGGGAAGATTCAAGGACATTAGCCTTGTCCACCACGCAGAGCTTCCGCCGCCGGCCCCTGGCAGCCGCGTAGCCGATGCGGAGAACCCGCTCGATCTCGGTCCGGGAGTAGGTCTCGATGTCGAATGCGGATGAACCATCGGCGCTCCTCCCCCGCTCGCCGAAGTAGATGCCCCCGGTAAGCTCCCGCACGATGAGGAGGTCGAAATCCGGCTTTCCCGCGGGATTGGATGCGATAAGTACCTCGTCCTTGAGGGGACAGGCGGCCCTGAGCTGGGGCAGGAGCGAAGCGGGCCTGAGATTGGCGAAAACCCCAAGACCGGCGCGCAGGCCCAGCAAGGCCCGCTCAGGCCGCAGATGCCCCGGCAGGGTTTCCCATTTGGGCCCCCCCACCGCGCCCAAAAGAACCGCGTCGCACCGCTTCGCCGCTTCCAGGGCCGCGCGGGGCAGGGGTTCCCCCGTACGGTCTATGGCCGCGCCTCCCGCCTCAAGTTCCACATAGGTGAAGACATGGCCGTAGGTAGTTCCCGCCGCGTCCAGAACCGCCCGCGCCGGGGCTAATACATCGGGTCCAATCCCGTCGCCGGGGATCAGGGCTATTGAATAGTTCATTGATTGTCTCCTCCTTCCCTTCTCTCGTATCTAAAATTCCGCCGAATTCACGTATAAGAATGGAACATTCACGATCATGGCTGGAGCATTCCTATACGTGAATTCGGCGTTTTCGCCCGGCAACGAACCCGCCCGGCAGCGCGCTTATAAATACGCCTTGAACCGGCGCTCAATATCGCCTATCAGCTTGTACTCCAGGGAATCCACCAGGGCGGCCCTGCTCGCGTCAATAATATCCTCGGAGACCCCTACCGTGGTCCAGGCGTTCCGGCCATCGGTAGATTCGATGAGGACCCGGACCTTGGCCGCGGTAGCGGCGTTCCCGTCTATGACCCGGACCTTGAAGTCCGAAAGCCGCATCTGCGCAAGTTCCGGGTAGAAACGCGCGAGGGCCCGGCGGAGCGCGCCGTCCAGGGCGTTTACCGGGCCGTTCCCTTCCGCCGCGGCAATGTCCGCCGTGCCGTCCACCCAGACCTTAACCCAGGCGTGGGAACAGGCCAGGATATCGCTGGGAGGGTGTTCGCTCACCACCCGGTAGGCCTCGATCCTGAACAGGGGCTGGTACCGGCCCAGTTCCCGGCGGACCAGCAGTTCAAAGCTGGCGTCGGCGCCCTCAAACTGCCAACCCTCCGCTTCCAGGGCTTTAAGCCGTTGGGCCAGGGCTGCGGTTGCAGGATGATCCTTGGTAAGGCCGGGCTCCAGCTTCCGCGCCCGCTCGGCAATGGCTGAACGGCCCCCAACCTCGCTCATCAGGAAACGCCGTCCGTTTCCCACCCGTGCCGGATCGATATGCTCAAAGGAATGTTGTACCTTGAGGATGGCATCGGCGTGCATACCGGCTTTGTGGGAAAAAGCGTGGGCCCCCACATAGGGCATGTCCTCAGGGACCGTTACGTTGGCGATCTCCGCCACCTTCCGGGTCAGGTCGAACAGGCGTTCCAGCCGGCCTTCGGGCAGGCAGGGAAGGCCCAGCTTGAGGCTGATGCTGGGGATTACCGCAGCTAAGGCGGTGTTGCCGCACCGCTCCCCAAAGCCCGCCAGGGTCCCCTGGACATGGCGGCACCCGGCCTGCACCGCCGTTACCGTGTTGGCGGCGGCCATGCCCGCGTCGTTGTGGACGTGTATGCCGATAACGACGCGCGGGAACGCCTCCCGTACCGCCCGGACCGCGGCGCCTATGGCGTCCGGGAAGGTTCCGCCGTTGGTGTCGCACAGGACCAGATGGGAAGCGCCGGCTTCCCGTGCCGCCGTGAGCGTGGCAAGCGCGTAGTCCCGGTTAGCCCCGAACCCGTCAAAGAAATGCTCCGCATCGTAGATGACCCGGCGGCCCCGTTCCGTAAGAAAGGCGATGGTTTGGGCTATCATGTCCAGGTTTTCCTCGCGGCTTACCCCCAGGACCTCGGTTGCCTGTAAGTCCCAGCTCTTCCCAAAGATCACCACCCCCCCGGTTTCAGCGGACAGGAGGCTTTGCAGGTGGGGATCCTCCGCCGCGGCACGGCCCTTCTTCCGGGTGGCCCCAAACGCGCAGAGCTGGGCGTTTTCCAGCGTAAGGCGTTGAGCATGGCGGAAGAACTCCAGGTCTTTGGGATTACTCCCCGGATTCCCCGCCTCGATCCAGGCGACGCCCAGCTCATCTAAGGCACGGGCTATGGCGAGTTTATCCTGAACGGAAAAGCTTATCCCCTCTCCCTGCGCGCCGTCCCTGAGCGTCGTATCGAGTATTTCGATATCGAGTCCTTCAATATCAAGTTCCTCAATAGACGCCCTGGAAGCGCCGTCATTATCCTGAGGCATTTACGTGCTTCCCCCGGCGGAGAGTTCCCATTCCATCGCGTTGATCGCCGCAAGATACGCCCTAATAGAAGATTCTATGATGTCGGTGGAGATCCCCCGTCCGTTCCAGTGCCGGCCTTTCCAGCCTATCTTCACCATGGTCTCGCCCTGGGCGGAAGCGTCGCCGGTGATGGCCCCGATTTCGTAGAGTTCAAGTTCCGGCTCCTTCTTGATGATGTGGTTGATGGCCAGGAAGATGGCGTGAATGGGGCCGTCCCCCAGGGTAACCAGCTTTTTGGTTTGCCCGTCCCGGTCAATCAGCCTGATGACGCCGCTGGCCCCCAGGGCGGAACCGGTGTTCACCGCCCAGTGATCCAGCTTCCAGGTTTCCGGAACCGCCGTAGCGGCGCCCATCACCAGGGCCTCAATATCCCGGTCGCCGACCACCTTCTTCTTGTCCGCTAAATCTTTGAACTGGGCAAAGACCCGTTCCAAGACCGGCCCTTCCGCCTGCAAGCTGAGTTCCCTCAGGCGTTCCTCAAAGGCGTGGCGGCCCGAATGCTTGCCCAGGACCATGCGGTTATTGGGAATGCCGATGGACTGGGGCGTCATGATCTCGTAGGTGGACCGGTTGGCCAGGACGCCGTGCTGGTGTATCCCCGCTTCGTGGGCAAAGGCGTTTTCCCCAACAACGGCCTTGTTGGGCTGTACCTTGACCCCGGTAACCTGGCTCACCAGACGGCTTACGGCGTAGATCTGGGTGGTATCGATCCGGGAGTCCGCGTCGAACAGGTCCTTCCTGACATGCAGGGACATGACGATCTCCTCAAGGGAGGCGTTCCCCGCCCGCTCTCCCAGGCCGTTAATTGTGCATTCCACCTGATCCGCCCCGTTCTGAATCGCGGCCAGGCTGTTGGCAACCGCCAATCCCAGATCGTTGTGGCAGTGTACCGAAAGCCGGGCCTTTTCCATGCCTGGGGTATGTTCCTTGATATAGCGGATGCGGTTCCCGAATTCTTCCGGCATGGCGTAGCCTACGGTATCCGGAAAGTTGACCGTTGAGGCCCCGGCGGCTATGGCCGCGCCAAAAACCCGGCAGACAAAATCGGGATCGCTACGGAAGGCGTCTTCCGCGGAAAACTCAATGTCGGAACAGAACTTCCGGGCGTAGGTTACCGAAGCCGCCGCGGTTTCCAGAACCTGCTCCGGTGTCATCTTCAGCTTGTACTCCAGGTGAATAGGGGAGGTCGCCAGGAACAGGTGTATCCTGGGCTGGACTGCGGAGGCAAGGGCTTCCCGCGCCGCGTCTATATCCTTTTCCAGCGACCGGCACAGGCCCGCCACAGCGCTGTCCGTAACTATCTCCGCGATAGCCTTTACGGCTTCCTTGTCTCCGGGACTTGACGCGGGAAACCCCGCCTCCATGACGTCTACCTTCAGCTTCTCAAGCCGGCGGGCCACCTCAAGCTTTTCCCGCAAATTCATGCTGCACCCCGGGGCCTGTTCGCCGTCCCGCAGGGTGGTGTCAAAAATGTATACAGTACGGACCATAGGACCTCCTCGTAGTATATTGAGGCTGTTCCAAACTTCAGTCTTGGAACAGCAGCCTCTTATTTTTCTTCCGTCTATTTTTCTTCGTTCTTTTTTATCCAGGGCATCATGGAACGAAGCGCTTTCCCTACCTGCTCAATGGGGTGTTGGGCCTCAATGGCCCGCATCCGGTTGAAGAACGGGCGGTTCACCTGATTTTCGCATATCCAGTCTTTGGCGAATTTGCCGGTCTGAATGTCCCTCAGTACCTGCCGCATGGTGTTCTTGGTGTCGCCGGTGATGATCTTAGGCCCGGTAACATAATCGCCGTATTCGGCGGTGTCGGAGATGGAGTACCGCATGAAGGACAGGCCGCCCCGGTTCACTAAGTCTATGATGAGCTTCATCTCGTGCATGACTTCAAAGTAGGCGCTTTCCGGCTGATACCCCGCTTCCACCAGGACCTCGTAACCCGCCTTCATCAGGGCCGAAACCCCGCCGCACAGCACCGCCTGTTCCCCGAAAAGGTCCGTCTCGGTCTCTTCCTTAAACGTGGTTTCCAGCACTCCTGCCCGCGCTCCGCCTATGGCCGCCGCGTACGCCAGGGCCAGACGCTTGGCGCCTCCCGCATCCTGGTGTACCGCGATCAGGCAGGGTACCCCGGCCCCGGCCTTATACTGCTCCCGTACCGTGTGGCCCGGACCCTTAGGGGCTATCATCACCACGTTGATGTCCTCAGGCGGCCTGATCTGCCCGAAGTGGATGTTGAACCCGTGGGCAAAGGCCAGGGTCTTTGGGCCGGATTTGTCCGCCCTGAGGCCCGGCAGGACAGCCTCCCGGTAAAGGGCGGCCTGCTTCTCATCGTTAACGAGGATCATGATGAAATCCGCCGCCGCCGCCGCGTCTTTGGCGGTTTTTACCTCCAGCCCCGCGTCCTTGGCCTTTTTCCAGGAAGGCGAGCCCTCGTAAAGGCCTACAATCACCTTGAGCCCCGATTCCTTCGCGTTCAGCGCGTGGGCGTGGCCCTGGGAACCATAACCGATCACCGCGATGGTCTTGCCCTTTAGCGCCCCCAGGTCGCAATCTTTTTCATAATACATAACAGCCATAATGCCTCCTTCATACCTTCACGGTATGTTTTTTGTGAGAATCCGGTATTTGTCTTACGGCGGGTATCCGGGGACCAGGCCCGGATCCATCCGCGCAATTGCCGGTTAGTTGCTAATGCTTAGTACGGAAGGGAGGGAAAGTACCCCGGCGCCCCGCTCCAGGGCTACAAGGCCGGTGCGGGCAAGTTCAAGAACGCCGTAAGGGCGTAGGAGCAGAAGGAGGCCGTTGAGCTTCTCAATATCGCCGGTAGCCTCAATGGTAATGGTGGAAGGAGATACATCAATAACACGGGAACGGAAAATCGTAGCGACTTCAAGAACCGCGGGCCGGGTTTTCTCATCGGCCTCCACCTTCACCAGGAGGATTTCCCGGCGGACGCAGGATGAGGAATCCAGCTCCCGCACCGCGATCACATCAACGAGTTTGCTTAACTGTTTGATAATCTGCTCCAACACCGAGTCCGCTCCGGTTACCGCGATGGTCATCCGGGAGACCGAAGAGTCTTCCGTTTCCCCAACGGTCAAGCTGTCGATATTAAAACCCCGGCGGCTGAAAAGCCCGGACACCCGGCTAAGGGTTCCCGCCCGGTTTTCCACCAGGGTCGACACCACATGCTGCTTCATATCCGCCCCCGAAAAACAAAGTAGCGCAACTATACCACCGGGCGCTGAAAAGGACAAGGGTCCGCGTTGCCTCATTGAAAATGGTACCCAAATTAACATAAGGGCGCCTGAAGGAGGGCATCCGAATGGGGTTAAACATGAAAGGAAAAAGGGGGCTGCTTGACAAATTTACACGGCAGACCGGGTATCACCGGAAATCAGCCGTCAGGCTTTTAAGTGAAAAGCCTGACAGGGAAGTTCTTGTCAGCACGGACGGAAGGACCGTAAAGTTCAAGCCGGAAAAGAAGCGGCCCG
>JAITLF010000074.1 GCA_031278025.1 Treponema sp. | reverse complement strand
GATCCGCGGGTCTTTGATATCGCTAAAAAAGTCGATGATGGGTGGCACGGTTTCGGGGATCATAATTGCCTCCATTCCCGCCTTTATCGGCTTTTTTTGCCGCTGCTTTACTCCTTTTTTAATGCGCTCGCCCTGGCGGGGTATTGAGCATATATTGAAAAAAAATGATTCCAGGTTCATAGTGGGGTTATGCGTTTTTTAGGTTGCGTTTTTGTCATAGGTTTCCTCTGTACGGTGTACCCCGTGTTTTCCCAGGCTCCGGATACATCCTCAAATAACTCCTCCCGCAACGATGCCTTGCAGAACTACCGGGTCGGCAGGGATTTGGAATCCCGGAACCGGATGGAGGAAGCCCGTGTCTATTACAATGAGGCGGTTAGGATCTGCAATCAGGAACTTGCCGCCAATCCCTCCAACATGGATTCTTATACGATACTAACCTGGGCGCTCCAGCGCCAGACGAAGTATGCCGAGGTCATCACGTGGGGCGAACGGGCTCTCAGGGTCAATGCCAATGATTATCGTATTGTTGAAACCATGGGAGAGGCGTATTTTTACCTTGATAATTTTCCCCGATCCTTGCAATTCATGCAACGCTACGTCAACTTCATGCCCCAGGGAGAGCGGACTGCGGTAGCGTATTTTTTCATGGGCGAGATATACCGGCTTCAACGGCGGTTCCACCATGCCGATATTGCCTACACCGCCGCCCTCCGCCTGGACCCGGGGGCGGCCCTTTGGTGGTACCGTCTCGGCTCGGTGCGGGAATCCGCCGGCGAAACCGCTCCTGCTGTCGAAGCGTACGAGCGGGCCGTCCGGCTCAACCCCGGCTACCGGGAAGCCAGCGAAGGGCTTGCGCGGGTCCGGGGTTAAATCTTTACCCTGCCCCTGAAACTTCGGGATAAGGTGAGGCGATCCGTATATTCCAGGTCGCCGCCTACGGGAAGCCCCGATGCCAGGCGGGTTACCTCCACGTCCGTATCTTTGAGCAGCTTACCGATGTACAGCGCGGTGGTGTCCCCTTCCACCGTGGGGTTTAAGGCGAGGATCGCTTCCTTAACCCTTTCGCCCCTGATGCGGCTGAGAAGTTGGCCTATGGTTAGGTTGTCCGGCCCTACGCCATCCAGCGGGGCTATAAGACCGCCCAGGACATGGAACCGTCCCCGGAATTCCCGGGATTCCTCAATGACCCGTATGTCCTGAGGCCGTTCCACCACACAGATAATTGAGGCGTCCCTGCCAGAATCGGAACAAATGGCGCAGGGGTCGGACTCGGTATAGTTGCCGCAACGGGAACAGCGCCTGATAACGGAATGAAGGGACGCGAGTTCTCCAGCCAGCATACGGCTATAACTCGGATCGGCATCCAATATATGGTAGGCCAGGCGTCCGGCGCTTTTCTTACCGATTCCCGGCAGCCTGGACAGGAGATCCACCAGCCGGTCTATGGCATCCAGTCCGCGTCCGTTCACGACGGTCCTGTTCCGAACCCAGGGAAACCTCCCGGCAAACCCGAAATACCCAGCCCCCCGGCCAAGGCTCCCATTTCCCGGTTAATCGCTTCCTTTATTTTTTCTATGGCGCTGGTGAAGGCGGAAACAATGAGACCCTCCAATATTCCTATGTCCTGCGGGTCTACTGCTTCCGGGGCGATACGGATATTTAACACTTCCATTCTGCCGTTTATGTCAATTTCAACCATGCCGCCCCCGGCGGAACCGGTTACGAAAACGGCCCCTAATTTCTCCTGAAAGGAGCCCATCTGTTCCTGAACCTTCTGTGCGTTTTTCAAAATATCAAAAGGGTTAATATTCATTTTGCCTCCTTAATAATGTGAGCCGGAATAATTTATCGCCATAATATCGCCGCCGAAAAACCGGCGCACCATTTCCACTTCCGGGGGAATATCCGCACGGGAACCCGTCTCCGCCAGAGGACCGGCCTCCCGGTAAGGCGCCGGGGCCTGAGCTTCCGCCGAATGCTCCGTTCCTTCAGACTGGCCGGCATCCCAACCGGAACCGCTGTCCAAAGGGGCAGGCGTTTCCCCGGTTCTTTTCGCCGATTCCCGGGCGGCTATACGGCGCTTGAATTCCTCCGCTAACGACCCGGGCTTCCCCATGGACAGGGGACTATCAAAGGCGCCCCGTTCCGCCCCGGCGCCGGGATTTTCCTGATTAAGGCCGGCCCTTTCAGTCAATCCGCCATACCCGCCGTCATTTTTTTTTACAGCCCCCGGCGCTTCAAGACCCGGCCCGGCGGTTCCCCGGGAACCCAGGGCATCCCTGACGCTCATGACGGCTGCCCGCAGTTCCGGCGGAGGTATCCACCGGGTGAGCCAGGAGAGTTTGGAAACCGCGGTTTCCAGTTCGAACCGGGGCGAAACCGAATAACGGATGTCCCGATAAAGACAGAGAAGAATGTCTAAAGCCCGTTCCAGGCGGATGCTGTCCATGGCGTTGAGGGCTGTTGCGGAAAACCGGTCCGGGGCATAGCCCAGCAGGGACTCCCGCGTTACTCCGTTTTTCAATAGGAGGAGGCTTCGGTAATACCCCGCCATGTCGATGACGAACTGTTCTATGGCAACTCCAGCCTCCAGGATCTCGTCGGTCATGGCAAACGCGGAGGCGGTATCGTTGACCGCACAGAATTCAGCCAGGGCATTGAGCGTATCCAGCTCCACCAGACCCAGCTTCTCCCGGATAAGCGCCAGCCGTATGTTTCCGTCGGAAAATGACGCCACTTGATCGAAGAGGGTATAGGCGTCCCTAAGGCTGCCCGTAGACTCCTTGGCAATCCAGAACAGGGCTTCGTCCTCTCCCTGAATACCCATCTCCACACAGGCATCTTTAAGAATAGCCGTGATGGTCTCTATAGGAATAAGCCTGAAGGAAAACTGCTGGCACCGGCTCTTGATGGTAGCCGGAACCTTGTGAAGCTCGGTAGTGGCAAAAATGAACACAATATACGGCGGCGGCTCCTCAATGGTCTTGAGGAGGGCGTTAAAGGCGTTGTTGGAGAGCATGTGAACTTCGTCTATGATATAAACCTTGTACCGCCCCGCGTTGGGAGGAAAGAGTACCTCGTCCTTGATTTGCCGAACATCGTTTACCGAAGTATTTGAGGCCCCGTCTATTTCGATGACATCCATGCAGGCGCCCCTGCTGATCTCACGACAGCTCGAACAGGTCCCGCAGGGCGCGGCCGTAGGCCCGTTTATGCAATTCAGGGAGCGCGCTAAAATCCGTGCGGCGCTGGTTTTGCCGCACCCCCGCGGCCCGGAAAAGAGGTACGCATGGGCGATATGCCTGCTTTCGATAGAACTCTTTAAGGTGGCGGCCACAAATTCCTGCCCCGCCAATCCGTCAAAGGTCTTGGGCCGCCGCCGGGTCGCGGTTACTTCATACGCCATAGTGCATTAAGTATATACAAAAACCGGGACAACAAAAAGCCCCATAGCCAGGACGGAGAAAACCGGCCACGGCGCAGCAGACTTCCGCTTACCGTTGCTTCCTTCCGGTCCTGGCGGAGTTAGGCGGCGTCTGCTCGCATGGTTCCTGACTACGGGGTAAAATTATCCTACAAGGATTCGGATCTTTTTGCAATATGCTATAAAAGGAACATGGAAGGGGAAGTACTAACCGGACTGCCGGGCGGCCTGAAAGAAACGGCGGGGAATCAGCGCCCCGGTATTCACGCGCAAGAATGCCGCATTCCTGATCAGAAATGGAGCATTCCTGATCAAGAATGGAGCATTCCTGATCAAGAATGGAGCATTCTTGATCAGGAATGCTCCATTCTTGATCAGCAATGGAGCGTTCCTGATCGAACAATGAGCCTTTCCGGTCGGAACGGGAGCCTTTCCGGTCGAAACGGGAGCCTTTCCGGTCGAAGCGGGAGCCTTTACACGCGATAAAGGCGCCTGCGCGGACGCGGCGGGCGCTTCCCGCACGCCCCGCGGGGTTCCGCCCCGCCGCCCCGCCGCCCCGCCGGGGGGCTGGAGGGCCGGGGGAGACTTCCCGCTCCCGAACCGGTATAGTAGACCCATGAATAGAAAGAATTTCCCCCTGAGTAAAGCTCAGTTGAACGGCCTGGCGGAGCGGTTCCCAACCCCGTTCTACCTGTACGACGAAAAGGCCCTGCGGGAAAACGCGCGGCGTATCATCAATGCCTTTTCGGTGTTTCCGTCCTACCGGGAACACTTCGCCGTGAAGGCCCTGCCTAACCCGGCAATCCTCAGGATACTCGCGTCGGAGGGGTTCGGCGCCGATTGTTCCAGCCTGGCGGAACTGGCGCTCGCCGGTATGGCGGGGATTACCGGCGGGGACATCATGTTCACCGCCAACGAGACCCCGGCCCGTGAATACGCCGAGGCCCGGAAACTAGGGGCGGTCATCAATCTGGACGACTTTACCCACATTGAGTATTTGGAACGGGTTCTGGCGCCCGGCGGGCTGCCGGACCTTATCTCTTGCCGGTACAACCCCGGCCCCCTTAAGGCGGGGAACGCCATCATCGGGAAGCCGGAGGAAGCGAAGTACGGGTTTACCCGGGGGCAGCTTATTGAGGGTTTCGGGCTTTTGAAGCGGAAAGGGGTAAAACGCTTCGGCCTGCACACGATGGTCGCTTCCAACGAACTCAGCCTGGATTACCACCTGGAGACCGGGCGGCTTCTCTTTGACCTGGCGGTGGAGGTTAAGGGCAAGACCGGGATTGCCCTGGAATTCGTGAACCTCGGCGGCGGCCTGGGGATACCCTACCGGCCTGAACAGGAGGCGGTAAGCTGGGAAGCCCTGGCCGGGGGGCTGAAGAAGCTCTACGACGAAATCCTGCTGCCCGCGGGACTTGCGGGCATGGCTATTCACACCGAATACGGGCGGCCCGTTACCGGCCCCTATGGATGGCTTGTGGCCAGGGCGGTTCACAAGAAAGAGATTTACCGGAACTACATCGGCCTTGACGCCAGCATGGCGGACCTGATGCGGCCTGCCCTGTACGGCGCGTACCACCATATCACCATACCGGGGAAGGAGAACGCCCCGGCTGCCGAAACCTACGATGTGGTGGGGAGCCTCTGCGAGAACAACGACAAATTCGCCGTACAGCGGAGGCTTCCCGCGATCGCGGTTGCCGCCGAAAAACCGGGGGATCCCCACTGGGGCGATTTCGTGGTGATTCATGACGCCGGCGCTCACGGCCGGGCTATGGGCTTCAATTACAACGGGAAGCTCCGCTGCGGGGAACTGCTGCTCCGTCCCGACGGATCGGTCCTGCAAATCCGCCGGGCGGAAACGATAGACGATTATTTTGCCACCCTGGAACGGGGGGCCTTAAAGGAGATGTCATGATCAACCGGAACCCTTGTATCGCGAACATTAAGGCGGGATACCTTTTTCCCGAAATTGCCAGGCGCCGGCGGGAATACGCGGCGGCCCACCCGGAAACGGCGCGCCCCGAAGGGCGCATCATCAGCCTGGGGGTGGGGAACACCACCGAGCCTATCTTGCCCCACATAGACGCGGGCCTGGTGGAAGGAGCGCGGCGGCTTGGGACCGCGGAAGGCTATTCGGGCTACCAGGACGAGGGGCTTCCCGCCCTGCGGGAAAAAATTTCCGCGGTGTTTTATGGCGGCGCGTTTACCGCCGGTGAGGTCTTTATCTCCGACGGCGCTAAGTGCGACATAGGCCGGCTCCAACTCCTCTTTGGCGCAAAGGTCCCGGTGGCGGTTCAGGACCCCTCCTACCCGGTTTACGTGGACGGCTCGGTGCTGATAGGAGCCGCCGGCGGATGGGCGGGGACGGGGTATCAGGGCATCGCGTACCTTCCCTGCAACGCGGGGAACGGGTATTTCCCCGATCCGCGGATGCTTCCCCATGACGGGCTTGTGTATCTCTGTTCCCCCAACAACCCCACCGGCGCCGCGGCAACCAAGGAACAGCTTACGCGCCTGGTGAAGGCTGCCGGGGAAAAGGGCGCCCTTATCGTCTTTGACGCCGCCTATGCCGCCTACATTCGGGACACGGCGCTGCCCAAATCAATCTTCGAGATAGACGGGGCCCGGACCTGCGCCGTCGAGGTAAACTCCTTCTCCAAGCCCGCGGGCTTTACCGGCGTGCGGCTTGGCTGGACCGTCGTTCCCAAAGAACTCACCTACGCCGGCGGCGAAAGCGTCAACGCCGACTGGTCCCGTGTCTGCGGCACCATCTTTAACGGCGCTTCCAACATTGCCCAGGCGGGGGCCCTGGCCGCCCTGGACAGCGAAGGGATTGCGGAGATGAAGGCCCTCTGCGACTTTTACCTGGGGAACGCGGGGCGTATCCGTTCCGCCCTGCTCGGCCTGGGGGTCTCCTGCGTGGGCGGGGACAACTCGCCCTACATTTGGGCCCGGTTTCCCGGCAGGGACAGTTGGGACGTATTCACGGAAATCCTGGAAAAATGCCGGGTAGTTACCACGCCGGGCTCCGGGTTCGGTCCTGCCGGGCAGGGCTTTATCCGTTTCTCCGCCTTTGGCCACCGCGCCGATGTTGAGGAAGCCTGCCGGCGGCTGGCTCATCTGGAAATCCGTTAAACCGCGCGGTTACCCTTCGATACAGGCGCCTTTGCGATTCGTAAAGGCGCCTTCTTTATTGAGGAAGCGATTACCCTCTCGCGGTTAAGGGAGGCCGGGGGCTGTAAAAGAAGTCCCCGATTCGGCGGGAGGGCGCCGGCCCGCGTCTGACCGGTTGTGCCGTACCGTCCAGACCCTGACGCCGCCGGCGGGGCCTGCGGCGCAAAAACCCGGGTTTCCGATCGAAAAACCGGGGTCCGGCAACACCAGAGCCCCGGCGGGGGTATTCTTTTTTGATGCGCCCGCCCTGCCGATGGATGTGGGCGTGCTGATCCCCCCGGACGCTCCGGTGCGGCTGCTTCTGGTGTTTATCCTGAAGCGGCTTGATTTGAACCCCCTCTGCGGGGCGTATACCGCATACCGCGAAAGGCGGCGGAGGGAGCAGGCCGACCGGGAGCGCGAAGCGGCGGAGCGGGGCGCCGGGAAACTGGCCGTGGCGGATGAAGGGGAAGGGAAGGATACGCGGACGGACCGGCGGGCGGAGAAAAAGAAGGACGGGCGGCCGCCTTAAAAATCGTTGCGAAAAATTCTTTTTGATTGAAGCGCCGTGCATTTTCAACCCGTATAGCTATCGGACTATCTATCGGAGGCAATCATGGCGGATACCGATGACCGAGACCCCGTGGACCGGGCGGCGCGGCTGTTTTTCGGGCTTCCCTACCTGTTTCCCTATCAGCGCCTGGTGGTGGCCAACATTCTGGAGGCGGCGGAGGCCAGGGGCTTTCCCCTGCACTGGCCGGGAATCAACGATGCAGGCAATCAGGCCGGGCCGGGGGAAGACCGGGAGCGGGAAAGCCTGGGGCGGCAGATAGTAATTCTGCCTACCGGCGCGGGAAAGTCCCTGTGCTTTCAGCTTCCCGCCATGCTCCTTCCCGGACCGACCCTGGCTGTCTACCCCCTCCTGTCGCTCATGGCGGACCAGGAACGGCGGCTTAGGGAGCGGGGATTCCCGCCGGTAACGCTGCGGGGCGGGCAGAGCCGGGAAGAACGGGACGCCCTGTGGAAAAAGCTGCGTTCCGGAGAGAGCCGCTTCATCATCGCCACCCCGGAGGTCCTGCTGTCAGGCGCGGTGATGGACAGACTGGGGGAAATCGGGATAGTCCACGTGGTGATCGACGAGGCTCATTGCGTGAGCGAATGGGGCGAGCGCTTTAGGCCGGCCTACCGGGACATCGGGAAGGTTCTGAAGGCCCTCAAAGGACCGGGAGGGGCCATGCCCCTGGTAACGGCTTTTACGGCCACCGCCTCGGCGCGGGTACTGGAACGGATAGAAACTTCTCTTTTCGGCGCCGGGGTCCGCCGGATCGCCGGGAACCCTGACCGGAGCAACATCAGGTATGCGGCCCAGGGCTGCCTGCTCCGGGACCTTGCGGTCCGGGACCTTCTGAGAATTGCCATGAGGCCGGCTGTCGTGTTCTGTTCCTCCAGGCCGGGGACGGAGAAGCTGGCCCGGTACTTGCGGAATGACTGTAACGGGGGGGATGAACATGATGCGGGGGAGATACGGTTCTACCACGCCGGGCTTAACCGGGAGGAACGGGCCGCCATCGAAGCCTGGTTTTTCCGGAGCAGGGGAGGGGTGCTGGTCAGTACCTGCGCCTATGGGATGGGCGTAGACAAGGCCGACATACGGACGGTGATACACCGGGATTGTCCGCCTTCGGTGGAAGCCTACCTTCAGGAATCGGGGAGGGCCGGACGGGACGGGCAGCCTTCCCGTGGGATTCTCCTGTGGGGGCCTGATGACGGACAGGCGATGATGCGGGCAAAGACGCCGGAGGGCAGGGAACGGCTGGCGAGTCTTCTCGCCTATGCGCGGGACACCGGGGGATGCAGGCGGGCAACGCTGCTCCATCTCCTCAACTACGAAGGGGCGGGGGACAGCCCCGAAACCGCCTGTTGCGACGTCTGTGAGGGAACGGCCCGGTCCCTTCCCAGGGAAGAGCCGGTCCTGGCCGATTTTTTCCAACGGAACCGCCGGCGTTATACGCTGGCCGGGGCGGTCAAGATACTGGCCGCTTCCAGACACCTTGCCTGGTCCGATGATGAGGCGAAACAGGCGGTAACGCTCCTCCTGCGGGAGGGCCGGCTGCGGATACTGAAGAATCCCCTGTGGAAGGATAGGATTACCTATGTCCCGCGTGGGAAGGCGGGCGTTTCCAAAGGAACGGGAGACCTGGGCGCCGTCTTCCCCCGCGCCCCACGCACGTCCTTTTCATGAAAGAAAACCGGCATGGTCCGCACCTGCTACCGTGAAGGGGCGGCGATAGGCTGCTTTACAACGACCCGCCCGTCGATAAAAGCATGGCCCCGGCAGACATAACCGGGCGCTTCAATATGCTGTATAAGCAGATCGCTTTCATTGTCAAAGCCCGCCAGCCACATGTCTTTGGGAACATTCATGCCGGATTTTCTCATCTGATTGATGCCGATCCCCGCTATCTGATCGTTGTTGCAGACATACGCAGTGCAGGTGTCCGGGCAGAGCATGATATAGTTACCGTTGCCGTCCCGGTCTTCTATGGCCGCTTCGCAGGGAAGGCCGGCTTCCATCATGGCCCTGCAGAACCCCAGGTACCTGTCCAGTATACTGGTAGTCGCGGCGGTTGACCCGATAAAGCCGATAGTTTTATGCCCTGCGGCGATGAGCAGTTTGGTCAGGTTGTAGGAACCGAGAAAGTTGTTTGACATCATCACGCAGTCGCAAGAGCCTATACTGGCGTAACAATCAAGAAAGATGCATTGGCTTGTCTTGGACGTGATCGTGGCGAGGTAAGGGTCCCGCATCTGCCCCAGGATGATGATGCCGTCGACCTTTTTCGCGCTCAACACCGAGGGAACGGCGCAGTTTAGCTCGTCCCCGTCGCCGATAACTTCCAGAACCCCCAGGTAAGGGGTCTGTTTTAATACTTCCAGTAATTTTTTATAGAAAATCCAATAGAAGGAACTGTCGCCGATAAATTTTGAGGAAATCAGGATGCCGATAAGGTAGTGCCGGCTTTCCCTCATGTTCCGGGGAAGGCTGTTGTATACATAGCCCAATTCTTCCGCCTTTTGAATGATCGTTTCTTTCAGCGCCCCGCTCACCCCATCCTTGCCGGACAAGGCCTTACTAACGATTACGGTGATCACCGATAACTCCCTGGCAATATCGCTCATTTTTATCACCGGTTTCATACTAACCCTCAGTTGCTTAACGCATTACTATGTCTTTAAGGTGTTGTCAAGGGAGATGCTGTTGCGCTAGTTATGGCATCAGGAATTCAACGTATCAAAAACACATGCCAACATGGAGTATGAGCAGGGAACTCTTTAAACAATTAATAGACAATTTTGGACGGATGAGCGGACAGATACCGGACAACGGCGGCACGGGCACAATGAGCGCTGCCGGATAGCCGACATTGTGAAAAGCGCCTTCGGGTGTTTTTCTTTCAACACCGGTCACTGCTGGATTACCAGCGGAAGATGAAGGAAAAACGGGGGCGGAACAATCTGGAGACGGTGTTTGGGGTAACGGCGTTGCCGTCGGACACGTGGATACGGGCGCAGATGGACAAGATAGCGCCTGAAGAGTTCAGCGGGATATTCGATTCGACCCTGAAGATCGCGGATGAGGCGGGACTGATGGA
>JAITLF010000398.1 GCA_031278025.1 Treponema sp. | reverse complement strand
ACCTGGCGGCGTTTCTGTTTCACACGCTTTTGTTTTTAGGGGATGAGCAGTACCGGGGGGCCCGGAACCGGTCTGGCCGCCAGGACAATTTTTTTAGTGCGCTGAGGTACATCTTCAGTCGTTTTCTCCATGAAAACTGGCCCGCTTTTATCCTTTTCGTTTGGGGTGATGAACTCGATAGGTGATACTTTGAATTCCTGTCCGCCCACTTCTTTTCATTGACAGGTGATTCACCGCAAAGGTATACTGCCTCTATGGAAACATTGAATGACGTATTCAAAGATCAGGTCGTTCAGGCCCTGCAAATTTCCAGTTCCTTTGGGAAAATAACCGAACATACTGTATATCAACACGGGGTACCGGCAATCTTGCCCTTGATGGACAAGATGTCGGATACCTTGCTGCTTCCGGGTTCCGGGCTGGGCGGATTTGAGTACCTTGAAGATGCGTATACCAAAGCGACGTCGGGAAAATCCTGCCTTCTGCTTTTAGAACATTATAGCAACCTGGATCTGCCCATCTTTTCTTACCTGTTGCGCAAAGCGGGGGAACGGGGAACGGCGATTGCCGATGCCGTGGTTGCCATAGCCGGCATGAAGTTGAACGAAGAGAGTCCGGCGGTGGCCGCGTTTACTGCGGCGTTTACCCGCATTGTCATCTATCCCAGCCGTTCCCTTATGGGCCTGGATGCCGTAAAGGACCGGGACGAAATAATCCGCTGTAATTCAATTAACCGGCGGGCCATGAAAACCCTGCTCGATATCAAGACAAAGGGCAAACTTATCCTGGTATTTCCTTCCGGCACCCGGTATCGGCCCTGGGATCTCAGCACCAAACGGGGAGTGCGGGAGATTGATTCCTATATCAAGTCTTTTGATTATATGTGCCCGGTCGCGATAAACGGCGAAGTGCTTCATGTCCGCCAGGGCGCCATGATGGACGACTTTGTCAGCCGCGATGTGGTCCGCATGACCGCCGGACCTGTCCTCTCCTGCGCCGGGTTCAGAGAAAAAGTCCGGGTCGAAGCCGCCGGTGCGGAAGACAAGAAGCAGGCCACGGCGGACGCGATTATGCGCATCCTGGAAGATATGCACCGCGCCCTGGAACCGGAGCGGGAAAAGTCCTCTTGGCGGGTAAATCCATAACAGAGCCGCGGTGAGCGGTGAAAAGAAATCCGGCTGGATGCTGGGTGACGCTTTTTGATATCCAGCCGGATTAAGAACGGAAGGGGTTTTTAAATACCCTTATGAACGCGGGGGCTGCGAGAGAGGTTGAAACAGTCCCCGCAGAAAAGAGCGCTTAAGCCCCTTTAATTAGTCTGTGCTAACTATATTAGCTTAATATAACAATAACATACCTTCCTCCCTTTGTAAAGGGGAAAATGAAAAAATTTGTTAATTTATCGCAAGAAGGGACGCGCCGATGGCACCGGCGCCGTTATTCAAAGTCCGGACGGCGCTCCGCTTTTTTCAGACTCCGGAGGCGCTTGGCCTGGAGCCGCTTTTCCCGTGCCGCCCGTGACGGCGCGGTGGGCCGGCGGCGTTTGGGAAGACGGGCGGCGTTTATGATGAGGGATTCAAGGCGCGCAAATGCGCGCTCCCGGTTGGTCAGTTGGGACCGCTCTTCATCGGCGGCAAGGACGATTTCGCCCTCGCCGGTAAGGCGGCTCGCCAGGACTTCTCTAAGGCGGGACCGTTCCGCATCCGTAAGGGCCGGCAGGTTGTCAAGGCGGATACGCAGGGTAACTTTGGAATTGACCTTATTCACATTCTGCCCGCCGGGGCCGCCGGACCGGGAACAGGTAATTCCGGCGGCTTCCCGGATGTATTGCCGGATCATATCTTCATTCATTATTTCCGTTATCCAGGGATTTGTGGGGCGTTGCCCCTGAACATAAAATCACGCATTTCTTCATACGACGTACGCAAAGTCCCACCGGCTCCCCGGAGAGCCATGCCTATCTTCAGCCTATCGCTTTTTTCAATTCCTCCGCCTTATCGGTTTTTTCCCAGGGGAATTCGGGCCGGCCAAAGTGACCGTAGGCGGCGGTTTTCCGGTAAATCGGGCGGCGCAGATCCAGGGCGGTGATGATCCCCGCCGGAGTCAGGTCAAAAACTTTGGCAACCGCCTCCGACAGGCGGGATTCCGGGACCGCGGCGGTCCCAAAGGTGTCTACCATGACCGAAACCGGGAAAGGCACCCCGATAGCGTAGGCCAGTTCCACCTCGCAACGTTCCGCCAGTTGGGCGGAGACGATATTCTTGGCGACATACCGGGCTATGTAGGCGGCGGACCGGTCTACTTTGGTAGGGTCTTTGCCGGAAAAAGCGCCGCCCCCGTGCCGGCCCATCCCGCCGTAGGTGTCCACGATGATCTTCCGTCCGGTAAGCCCCGTATCCCCAAAGGGACCGCCCACCACAAACCGGCCGGTGGGATTAATGAAGTATTTGGTCTTATCATCCAAAAGTCCCGTAGGCTCCAGGATGGGTTTGATGATTTGACTGATCACGGTGTTCCTGATCTCCTCATAGGGAACGCCGTCGTCATGCTGTTGGGATACGACCACCGCGTCTATACGCAGGGGCTTGTGGCCTTCGTATTCCACCGTAACCTGACTTTTGGCATCGGGCCTAAGCCAGGAAATCGTTTTCGCCTTCCGCGCCTCCGACGCCCTGATAAGAATCTTATGGGCCAAGGTGATGGGCAGGGGCATGAGTTCCGGGGTTTCGTTACAGGCAAAGCCGAACATCATCCCCTGGTCGCCCGCGCCCTGCTGTCCCTTGAATTCGTCCAGTCCCGTCCCGGAAACCCCCTGGCTGATGTCCGGAGACTGACTGTGAATCATGTCCAGCACCGCCATAGACTGGTAATCCAACCCATATGCAGGATCCGTATACCCTACTTCCTGAGCTACCTCCCGAACCACGCCCTGAAAATCCACGAAGGTTTGAGTGGTTATCTCCCCGCCTATAAGCACCATGGCGGTAGAAGCAAAAGTCTCACAGGCAACCCGGCTTTTGGGGTCATCTTTCAGGCAGGCATCCAAGATAGCATCGGAAATCTGATCGCAGAGTTTATCGGGATGGCCCTCTCCTACAGATTCAGAAGTAAAAAAATAATGACGTTGTTCCATAGTACAGCTCCTTTTTCAGAAAATAACTAAACAGGGGGTAGGTATGTAACCTAAATACAGCGCAAGTCTACTCAATTTCATTCGGGTATGTATAGCTTATACAGGTGTTCCAAAATCCCGCTCCATTTTTATATACAATAAAGACGAGACAATTCCCGTAGCTTATAAAATGGAGATTATCAAAAATACATAATGTGGCAAAAGCCGAATCGCTATTACAGACCAAAAACATCCATCAATTTGTCGGCAGTGGCGCTAACTATCGCCTCGTTTATGTATGCAGGGTCATTAATTTTGTGCTTGAGTTCCTCAATACGATCCATTCGTACATCGGGAGCCGCCGCTATGAGTTCAAAGGCTTGATACAGTTCACCCTTCTTTAGGGCTTCCGATGAAAGAGATATGGAATCACCCTCAGCGGTCTGATTAACACGGCCGCTCTGCCCGGCTTTTTTATTGGGCGGGAGGGACTCTATAGGACCTATTCCATTAATCGTCATATTTATTTCCTACCTATCACTAATATCGGCGTGTTGGTGATAATAGTTTAAACAGTATTATCACTTTTTTCCAGATACATAAATCGAAAATTCTCCCTGGCATTTGGGTTTCGCCGCCAAAATTTCCTGAATTTCAGCCGCAGAACCCCGAAAGTATTCCTCATGCATCTTAGTCATCTCTCGTCCAACACAAACATACCGTCCATCATCAAATTCGGCCAAATCCCCCAAAAACGTGAGTATACGGAAGGGAGATTCGTACACCACAAACGCCGCATCCAGCGCCAAAAGCTCCTTCAACCGGGTGCGGCGGCGTCCCGCCTTGGGAGACAAGAAACCTTCGAAAAGGATGCGTTTGTCCATGCCCCCGGCCACACTAACCAGCGCGGCAAAAGCCGACGGCCCCGGTATGGGGATAACCGTATGTCCCGCCTCCGCAACCCGCCGTACCAGCACGGCCCCAGGATCGCTCACCGCCGGGGTTCCGGCATCGCTGGCGTAGGCCGCGTTCTTGCCCAAATCCAGGGCTTCAATCACCGCTCCCGCCGCGGCCACCTCGTTTTGCGCCCGGCAGGAGAGCAGCCTAACCCGTATCCCCAGGTGGGTGAGGAGCTTGAGGGTCCGGCGGGTATCTTCGCAGGCTACAAGCTCCACCGTTTTCAAGATTTCCACAGCCCGAAAGGTGATATCGCCCAGGTTCCCTATGGGAGTGCCGATAATATACAAAGTTGCCACCGGTAGAGTATACCTGGCTAAAAACAGTATGACTAGGAGACATGCTACGGTGGACTCACTGCTTCAATTACTTGTCTTTATCCTCACCGGCCTTGTTCTTCTGTGGCTTGGGGCCACCTTGTTTTTCCGAATAGGGAACCAGGAGGCCGGAAACGGCGGCGGTTCACGGAAGCGCCCGTGTAAAGCGCGGTGTGAAGAATCAAAGACCGGCGCCCGCCAGGAAGGCGGCGCAGGTTCGCCCCGATGCTGCCCGGTCTGCGGCCTCTTTCTGCCCCAGGGCGAACTCGTAAAATCATCGGCCTTTCCTGATCCGGGGAACGGTCAGGGCAGGCTTATGCATATTGAAGGATGCATCTATTGTCTTGAAGGACGGCGGACCGGAAAGCGGAAATGTCCGGTCTGCGGGGCGCCGCTGAACAGCGATGAATTTCTCTTTGCCCGGATGTTTAACAAGTCCGGCCATCCCCACGTGCATGTGTTGGGGTGCAGCCGGTGCCGGGGACCCCGCGGGCCTCTGCTCGCTCCCTCCGGGGCTCCGCCCCCGGACCCCTGCCGGGGGGTCCGGGGGGCGCTGCCCGGTCCCGGCGGGGCGCTGCCCCGCACCCCGCCGGTACCGGGCAGCGCCCCACGGAGCGCGGGGATATCCCCGGAACTTCGGGGGATATCCCCATATGCGTTTACCTAAATAGTTGGCAAAACAGTTCTCA
>JAITLF010000310.1 GCA_031278025.1 Treponema sp. | reverse complement strand
CTCATAAAGGCGCCTTTGCGGCTCATAAAGGCGCCTTTGCGGCTCATAAAGGCGCCTTTGCGGCTCATAAAGGCGCCTTTGCGGTTCATAAAGGCGCCTTTGCGATCGTGAATGCGCCATGCGCAGTATCCATCACGGCCTAACCAGTGTGTATTTCTTCGATTATCCGGTATAGTTTAAGCAGGGAGTTATCATGAATCCTCTTTGCTTACACAACGGAACAGTATTAACCAGTTTCGCCGCCATGGAACACTGTGCGGTGCTCATTGAAGACGGCGTGGTATCGGATGTTTTTTCCAAAAAACGGTTTGAAAAGAAGCAGTTTCCCGGTTCTACCGAAATTCTGGATGTAGGGGGCGCGTATATAGCCCCGGGATTCATCGATACCCATATCCACGGGACCGGGGGATATGGAACCGACGACGCCTCTACCGAGTCGGTGATAGAAATGTCCCGGCGTCTGACCAGGACCGGAGTAACCTCCTTCAACCCGACCTTGTATCCAACAGAGCCGGGAGAGATGCTCGAAGCGGTACGAAGCGTAGCCGCCGCCATAGGCAGGGAACCGGGCGCCCGGATCATGGGGCTGCACCTGGAAGGCCCCTTCCTTTCCCCGGCCCGCCTGGGGGTACAACGGCCTGAGACCCTCATGCCCGTGGACATCTCCTATATGGAAAGGCTGTGGGCGGCTGCCGGCGGGCATATCATCAACATGACCGTTGCCCCGGAAATCAAAGGCATGAGGGAACTGGCCCTGTACTGCATCAAAAAGGGGATAATCCTTCAGGCGGGACACACGGATGCCAACTACGAAAACATGGTGGAGGGTATGCAGGCGGGGATACTTCATTCGACGCATCTGTTCAATGCCATGAGTAAGTTGGATCACCGCAATCCCAATGCCGTGGGGGCCGTACTGATCCATCCGGAAATGTCCTGCGAAATCATCGCCGACGGCTGCCATGTCCACCCGGATCTGTTCAAGCTGCTTCTGCGGGATAAGCCCACCGACAAGATCGTGCTGGTTACCGATAGTCTGAAACCGACGGGCCAACAGGAAGGCCCCCTGATTGCCAATGGAGAGGAGCTGTTCTTCCAAGACGGCGTGTTCCACCGAAAGGCCGACGGCGTCATTGCCGGATCGGGGCTTACCATGATTCGGGGGGTCCAGAACCTGGCGGCCTTTGGCTTCAGTCTGGAAGACGCGGTAAAGACCGCCAGCTTCAACCCTGCCCAGGTAATGCGGTACCGGGGCAAAGGCTCCCTCATTCCCGGCAGCGATGCGGACATTGTGGTGTTCGACCGGAATTTCACGGTCCTGGCGGTTACCGTCGCGGGCGTACTCAAACACACTCTTCTATAAATTTTGAGCTTAAGGAGAAAATATGCGTTTATTAATCCACAAAAACGCCGAAGATGCCGGCGGATGGGTTGCCGGTTATCTTGCAAACCGAATCGCTGCCTTTGGTCCCGAAATAGGCCGGCCTTTTGTCATGGGCCTGCCCACCGGTTCCAGCCCGCTGATAACCTATCAGGAATTGATACGGCTTTACAGCGCGGGCCAGGTTTCCTTTGACGCAGTCGTTACCTTTAATATGGACGAATACGTGGGGCTGCCGGAGGATCATCCCCGCAGCTACCACCGGTTCATGTGGGATACCTTCTTTTCCCACATCAACATCCGGAAAGAAAACGTCCATATCCTGAACGGCATGGCGCCGGATTTGACGCGGGAATGCGAGGTATACGAAGACCGGATCCGTTCCTTTGGCGGGATCGAGCTTTTCTTGGGAGGCATGGGGGCGGACGGCCACCTCGCCTTCAACGAGCCCGGTTCTTCCCTGCATTCCCGGACGCGGGTAAAAACCTTGACCAGAGATACCCGCATCGCCAACGCCCGGTTTTTTGACGGCGACATCAATCAGGTGCCGTCAACCGCCCTCACCGTGGGCGTCGGGACCGTAATGGATGCACGGGAGGTCGTCATCCTGGTAAGCGGCCACAACAAAGCCCGTGCGCTTCAGGCGGCGGTAGAGGGGGGCGTTAATCACATGTGGACCCTGTCCTGCTTGCAAATGCATCCCAGGGCCATCATCGTGTGCGATGAAGATGCCACTTGCGAACTCAAGGTAGGGACGGTTCGGTACTTCAACGACATCGAAGCGCTTCCCTCCTCGGGGCGCTGAACATGGGATTATCCCCTGCGGGACGGCGGCGCCGCGCGGCTTTCTTTGCGGGGACGGCGCTGGCAGGGGGCTGGCTCATGCTTCCCCTTCCGGCCACGCCGGATGCCCCGGCGCCCGCCGATGCCGCCGCAAACCCCTTGGCCGCCTTTTCCGATCCCGCCCGGATTTGGGGGGCAGGGGTGGAGGCGGTCATAGAAGCGGCCTACCGGCGGAGTTTCAAAACTTACATCATAGGCGGCAAGGTGATGAACCTGCGTATGCCCTTTGCGGAGAACCGCGAACGCATAGCGCTTTCGGACCGGGAGTGGGAAATTGAGGGGCGCGGCAAGGCGGACCCCCTCTCCCTGTGGGCGGAAATCAGCGGGCTCCTTGCCTCAGCCGACTTTGCCCGGTACACGGCGGTTCTGGGCGACGGCCAGGAAAAGGTCGTCATCCTGGACATTCCTACCCGCTCCTGGTCGGTATCACGGGACTTGTTCGACATAGCCCGGATGAAGGCGGGAGCCTACCGCGGGCTGCCCCACCGTCCCTATGTTTTGGTTTCCGGCAGGGGGATAGCGGAGAGCGATGTGTATAACTACCTCTCCTGCGTGGGCCGTCTGGGAATAGACTGTTCCGGCTTTGTATGGAACATCCTGTCCCATGTCGCCGGCGCGGGCGGGACGGACCTGGGCCGCGCCCTGCGGCGCGCCGCTAAAGCGCCCCGGAACGGGAACCTCTCCCACTATGCGGGGACCCAATTCTTCAATTCCCGGACGCGGGAGATTCTCGCGGTGAAAGACGAAGTCCGCAACATCAGGCCCGCGGATATTCTGCTCTTTCGGGGGGAGGATGGCGAGGCCGTTCATTCGGCCATCGTACAGTCGGTGAATATTACCCGCGGCGTGATCCGCTACCTGCAAAGCACGGATGAAGCGCCCCTGAACGAGCGGGGCGCCCACGAATCCTTTATCCACTTTGATCCCGCACATTCGGAAACCCGCCTCAGCGATCCGGCGCTTATCTGGACCCAGAAACGCGCTTCCCCCTTTCCGGGGGAACTGGCGCCGCCTTTCGCCGATGACGGAGAGCGCTACCGGGCCTATCCCGAATCCGGCGGCGGACGGGTAGTACGCCTGCGGGCCATCGCAGAAGCGGTAAAAACCCTCAATCCCTAGCGCGGCGCTGCCCGCCCCCGGACCCATGCTGGGAGGTCCGGGGGGCCGGAGTCCATCGGACCCATGCCTCCCGGCGGGGTGCGGGGCAGATCCCCGCAGGGAGCAGGAAGAAACCCGCAGGGTGCGGGGATATCCCCGCGTTTGCGTAGGAACAGGGTGTAACGGACGGAACAGGGCCGGACGCCTCTGTCGTTTGGAATCGGCGCAGGCTAAAGGAAGCCCTTGCAATGTATGCGCTGAAAACATGAGATGCAACGAAGTTAACAGCGTATATACTACTATCGACAGCATTACCCCTGTTCCCTCCACAGACTCCACCGGATTCTTTCGGTTTCCTCTTCAGTCCTCAGCTTTCCCGGCGGAGGGGGAAAAACGGGCTTTATTAGCCCAGGTTTCACAAAACCCGGTTTCACAAAATGCCGCCAATAATAATTTGCCGTAAACCTGAGC
>JAITLF010000275.1 GCA_031278025.1 Treponema sp. | reverse complement strand
CCTTGCCGCCGGCGTTACGGGGGACAGGCCCCCCGGATCTCCCGCAGGTTGCCGGCGGCGGCTTCGGCAACCGCATGGTAGAAACGGGCGGAGAGTTCCAGATAGCGGCCAAGGGGGTCTGAATCCGGAACCGTCAGGGCCTGTTCCAGTTCCTCAAAGGGGGGAAAGAGAAAGCCCGCCACGTCTTTTACGGTACTTTCGGTGATTATCCGGTTCGCCGTGTCCAGCGCGGCAAGGGCGTCCGTAAGGTCCCGCCGGTTCAGGGCGGCTGCCGCCCCGGCGGATTCCGCCACTGCCGCGGCTTCCCGCGCGGTCGTCTGTATGCATTCCAGCCCTTCAAGGAGGGATGCGCGGGCGGCGGCGTACCGGGCGGCGCGGGCGGCTGTCTGTTCCGGGCTGCCGAAATCCCGCTCAAGCCGGGTAAAGACCGCTTCCAGGATCCGGCGTATCTCGTCCCGCCGGGGGGGCAGGGCCAATACGTCTTCGGGCGCGGCGGGGATAAGGCCGGGGATGGCCGCGCCGCCGGAGGAGAGGCTGTAGTTGCGCAGGGCCGGGAAAAGGCCGAAGCGGTTTTCGAACCACGCCGCGTAGAGGGAAAGGCGCCGGTCGGTAAGGACTTCGCCGCCGCCTGATGCGGGCGCGCGGAAGGGGCGGCCGTCCCGCAGCGCGCGGACCGAATGGGTTTCGACGGGGACCAGGCGGCTTGATTCGGCCAACGCGCGGGTCTCGAAAAGGGCGCCTTTGAAGTGGGTCTTCAAGCCGGGGAAGGCGAGGTCAAGGCCGGCTATCCAGACGGCGGATGCCCCCAGCAGGCGGACAAAGTCCCAGGCGGTCGTGGCGACCGAGCCTCCCGCGCCCAATTCGCCCTTTGGGTCCACCCGGTCCTCAATGAAGCGGCCCAGGGGGAAAAGGGAGCCGCAGAGCAGGACGCCCCGGAAGGGGCAGCGCAGGGCCGGGGGATACACCGCCGATTCGGCGACAAGGCGGGTTTTGGGGGCATCTGCCCGGTCAAGGTGGCGGAAATTCCAGTACTGGGGGTCCACGACCAGGGCAAAATCGGGGTCCACCCCCCGCCGGAGCAGGAAAGAAAGGGACGTGTCCACCGCCGCCACCACGCAGCGTTCCGCCAGGTCCGCAAGGAAGGGCGCCGCACGGTCCAGGGAAGGCCCCGCCGCCACAAGGAGCGCCGGAATGCCCGTCCCCGCCAGGCATCCTGAAAGGGCGGCGATGCCCGGGGCATCCCGTATAACCGTCATGTTGGCGGCCAGGTTCCTCACCCAGCGCTTCCCAAAACGCCTGAGGGTCGCCCGGTTTATGTCGTCCTTGGAAACCCACGTCGTGATGATCCGTTCCGTCTCCCCGTACCACGCCGCGTCCAGGCCCGTCAGGGCCCGGTTCCTGAGCAGCACCGGTTTTCCCGCAAAGAGGCGGAGCGCCGCGGTAACCGCCCACGGACGGGTTTCCCCCAGGATGAACACGAGGTTCCGCTCCCCCAGGAAACGCCTTAGGTCCCGGCTTTCCAGGGCCGCCGCCAGGATCTCCCCGCGGTACTCAATGATGATGAGGGGCCGATGGGGAAACCGTTCCCCGGCGGCTTCGGCGGCGTAGCCCAGGCCAAAGCCCAGAACCACGATAGGGCCGGCCCCCGCTTCCAGGGTTTCCGCCAGCCGCTTCCCTTCCCGCCGGGGATCGTGTTTCGAATGGATGCGGAGATCCCCCAGGGCCAGGGTAGGCTCCCCGGACGCGGCGGCCTCTACCCGCGGGGCCGCTTCCGCACCGGATTGAGCCCGCTCAAGGCATTCCCCAAGCTCAGGGTACTTCTCCCGAATAAGGGCAAGGTTTGATTCCCGGTAACTCACCGCCGCGCCGCCGGCTTTGCCCGTTTGCCTCGGTATACCGGGGCCGCGCGGAAGGGGCGGCGCTTCATTCCAATTCCAGCGTGATGATCATGCCATCGGTAACGGGGGTCCCCGGCGGCGGGTCCTGGCGCTTGACCCAGCCGTCCCCGGATATCGTTATGGTGAGGTCGTCCCGCAGGATGAGGGGGAGGATCTGCCGTTTAGAGTACCCGGTGAAATCCGGTATGGTTGATTCAATGACGGGGATACGGCTTTTGGGCAGGACGACGACCCCCGAATGTTCCACCTGGGGGTTCCTGCCGCGGGGGATGCCTAAGTAATCCACCAGGGCTTCCGCCGCTTCCCGTATGGGGGGCGCCGCGATACGGCCTGCCAGGTATTCTCCATGGGGTTTTACGATGACCAGGTAAAGGACCAGGGACGGGTTATCCGCGGGGAGCAGGGCGATACAGCTTGCGATGAAATCGGTGCTCGAATACGCGCCGGTCTGGGGATTGGTGATCTGGGCGGTACCGGTTTTGACCGCCAGGGAAAGGTCCTGCACGTTGGCCCGCCAGCCGGTCCCTATCTCGGAAGTAACGTCTTTCATGTAAGACCGCATCTTCCGGGCGGTATCCGCGGCCAGTACGCGCCGTGCGGGACCGGGGTCAAAGGTTCTGATGTCTTTTCCGTCCGCCGAAACGATCCGGGACACGACGCGGGGAGGGACCAGGATGCCGTCGTTGGCCAGGGCCGTAGCGGCCTTGAGCATCTGGAGGGCGGAAACCGAGATTTCCTGCCCCATGGCGATGGTAGGCTTTGACCTGTCCGACCAGCGCTCGGCGGGGCGGAGGAAGCCCGCCGTCTCCCCGGGGTTTCCCGCCCCGGTGCGGAAACCGAACCCTAAGTCCCTCAGGGACTCCGCGAAGGCCACCGTTCCCATACGGTCGGCGGCGTAGTTTACCCCGGCGTTGCAGGAATAGACGATGATTTCCCGTGCGGTTACCGGGCCGTGGGCGCCAAGACAATTAATGACGATGCGTTCTCCCCTGTTCGTGATCCGCTCGTAATGGCCGTTGCAGACGAAGACCGTCTGATCGGAGATAGCCTCCGCATCCAGGAGGGCGGCCAGGGAAAAGACCTTGAACACGGATCCCGGTTCATAGGCCCAGATCGCCGGCCTGTCCATGCGGGACATTTCATTCGAGGAGCGTATGTCGTTGGGATCAAAGTCGGGAAGGGACGCGGAGCCGAGGATCTCGCCGGTTCGGGGGTCCATGGCCAGGAACATCACCGCTTCGGCCCTGTTTTCCGTTAACGCCTTGCGGGCTATGCCTTCCAGGATATACTGAACATTGGTGTCGATAGTCAGGACCACCTGGCTGCCCGAATCGGTAAGTTCCTCTTCCATGGCGTGTTCGATTCCGGCAAGCCCGTTGTTGTCGTCTCCCACAAACCCGATGAGCTGCCCGGCCAGGCGTTTTTCGGGATAAATCCTCCCAAAAACGGGTTCTATGCCGACGCCCCGTATCCGGTTGTCCGCCCGGATCTGTTCAATTCTCTGTACCGTGGACTGATCCACCTGCTTTTTAAGGTAGATAAAATCACTGGGGGAGCTCTCCAGCCGTTCCCGTATATCACTGGGGGAATAGTTCAGGACAGGGGCCAAATCCTGGCAAAACGCGTCAATGTCCGTGATCTCAGGACGCCACGCGCTGATATTCGCCAGCCGTGTCTGGAGCGCCAGGATACGGCCGTTCCTGTCGGTGATGGGTCCCCGTTCGATGAGGACACGGGAAGGATTCACCTGCTCCGGTTCCCCAGGCGCAAGCATGAGAATGGCGTATCGAACCAGAACAACGAAGATCGCAAGGCAAAAAAAGGCGGCAAAAACGATGAACCGTTTCTGCTCCAGACCGACATCCCGGACATTCCTTTCCTCCGTAGCAGCGTCGTTGTTGTGGCTAGTCATTTAATTCCCATCACCTTTCCCACAACCCTATCCGCCGATACGGGGCCATAAGAACGGGAATCGTAGGATTCAAGGCTGTTATCGCCCAGGGCAAAAAAATCTTCTTTTCCCACTGCCATGCCGCACCGTTTTACCGCAATCTGCCCCTGGGGGGTTAAGAATATTACCACATCCCCCGCCTTGGGCAGGGACCAGCGAAACAGGTATTTCCCGGTACCGGGGAATCGGATGCCGTAGGCAAGGCGGTTTACCACCAGCACGGTTCCGGGATGGATAGCCGGAACCATGGATCGCCCATCGGCGATCACAAAATCAAACAAAAAAACTTTCATTAATAACGCGGCAAGGAAGGCAGACAGCACGATTCTCCTAGCATTTACCGGGGCATCCATTTTCATATCTAGGCAGAGTATAATGGTTACCAGGATTTATGTCGATAAATGGGTATCATGATCGAATCAATCGGAGCGCAGCATGTATGGCGCAGGCGGCGTCCGTCTTCTTCCGGCAATGCTTATAAACCGCTGGATACGATAAAGCAGAAACCGGCCCACAAAAAGCGGGCTTACCGCCAGAAAAAGCATGTTCCCCTGTTCAAAGGGTTTTCCGGCTTCGGGGGAAAGACGCTTCGTTCAAGGTTTTCCTCATGGGTCGGCTCTCTGCGAAGATTGTCCAAATCGGTTTTGAAGAGCCCCCCCCCGCCCGCCTCTTCCGCCAAGAAGGAAGAAGGCCGCGCCGCGCCGGTCAGTCCGCCGGTATTTCGCTCCAGGCTCCTCTTTGCCCCCACATTCCTGCATCTTATGTCCCCGGCTTTTATCATCGCGGCAATAGGTGTCTTCGCATTGCTCCTCTACTGTTCCCTTGTCCAGCTTAGGGAGAGGAGCAGCGCCTTTATTACCCCCTGGGAAGACTCCCGGTTCCAGGCGAACATGGCCTCCTACGCGGGGCTTTCCCCCCAGGCCTCTGGCCCAGCCCCTGGGGAAGGCGAGGCGTCGCCTGACAGCGTGGATATCCCCCTGGACTTGATGGAGACTTTTTCGTGGCTGAACTACACGGTGAAGAAGGGAGATTCGGTGTCGAAGCTGGCGGTGAATTACGGCATCTCCATGGATGCCATCATCGCTTCCAACGGGATTACCAATGTCAAGCGCCTCTACGAGGGCCAGGTGATCAAGGTTCCCAACATGGACGGAATTCCTTATACGGTTAAAAAAGGGGACAGCCTTCTTAAGATTTCGACTGCCATGAATATCCCCTTGGCCGCCATCCTGGATGCCAATGATATTCAAAGCGAGACTATTACTCCGGGAACGTTACTCTTCATCCCCGGTGCAAAGATGCGGACCGAAGACCTTAAACTTGCCCTGGGAGAATTTTTCATCTACCCAATACGGGGGCGGCTGACCTCTCCTTTTGGGTGGCGGAAGGATCCCATCAGCGGGGTTAGGCGCTACCATGCCGCCCTTGACTTGGCGGCTCCTATTGGAACACCGATCAAAGCGGCCATGGACGGCAGAGTTTCTACCGTAGGTTTCAACGGGACCTATGGCAACTTTATCATTATAAGCCACAGCGATGGTTTTCAGACCATGTACGCCCATTTGAGTGTTACTTCGGTAAAGCAAGGTTCCGCAGTTACCCAGGGAACCAAAATCGGCGAAGTGGGCAATACCGGTTACAGTACCGGCCCCCACCTTCATTGGGCGGTTTTTAAAAACGGCAGGGCGATTGACCCCCGTGAGTTAGTGTCCCATTAGAACCTAAGAGCCTGTTGCGTTTCGCGCATAACGAAGGAGTTCCGTTAATCGGGATTTTTGCATGAAGGGCGCCAATGGCGCCTGAGCAAAAAATCCACATGTGCAACAGGCTCTAAGGAACTAGAAGGCGAGGCTGTTTCAAAACGGCCGGTGTTACCGGTTCGGGCATATTGATTTTCGTTTTATCATGATAATATACTGGGGACAATGTAATCGTGTCTGCCGGGGAGGGATTATGCGTAAGTTGGTTTTTATTTTGATTGCCTTTATAGCGGCGGTTACATTCATACGGGCGTTTGACAACCGGGACAATACCGCCGCAGTTTTATCCCAAGAGCTGTCCGAAGGAACTATAAATCTTGATTTAGAACATTGAAGGTTCTTGGAAATAATTGTATCATTGGGAACATGAGTTATATTGACAAATTTAGTGAAAAGGCGGCTGTTCTTGAGGAGCGGTCATCATTTAATAAAGTATTAGATGGCGCCTGCGAGCGTTTGTGGAATAAGAAAGTTGAGTTGTCCATTCGGCGTATCAAACAATTGGATGAATACCTTATCCGGATGGAGCAGGAATTAACGACTCTCATTCCCGGTAAGGATCATGAAGCATAAGCGTTACGCCTTATCCTGTCTTCTCCTGGCACTGGTAATGCCGGTCTACGGGGTTTGGGGAAAGGTGGTTTTCAGCAGCCTCAATCTGTCCGGCGATAACCGCATGTTGTTCCGGGCCGATTCCGATGCGGCCGGTTCCATCCGGCATGGCGCCCTGTTCGTTACCCGGCTGACGGACCTCTCCCTTCAACAGATGACCGCCTTTCCCGAAAAGATGGACCTGGTTGAAAACGGCAGGACCCTCCAGGTACGGAATGCCTTTGGGGCGTTAAGGATTCCCGTTTCGGGAGGCCTCCCCCGGACCATACCCGGTTTCCCCGCTTTTGCCGACGGGGCTCCGGTATTGGGCGGACGGATCGAGGATATTGTTGTTTCCGGCGACGGCCGATGGATCCTCTATGTGGAGCCTGTTACCGCGGCATACGGCAACCTCCTTCTCATCAATACGGAAACGGGAAGCCGGATACATATCTCGGCCAATGTGGAGCGTCCGGATGCCTACTTTCCCGCCTGCTGGAGCCCCGATTCCCGGGTCTTCGTGTACACACGGGGAAACTTCCTCTACTATTACAGTGTCAACGCCAACGCGACTTTTTCCGTGGATGAGCGTTACCGCGTTATTGGGGAAGGAACCATCAATTCCGTTCGCTGGACGGAGGGTGGGGACTTTTTTTATCTGAGGGGCTCTACGGTGTACCGGGTTCGGGGGTCCGAACTCTTTGCCCGAACGGTATACGCGGACTTTCTGGAAATAGGCCTGCCGGCAGGTAAAATTCCCTATGAATTCGACTACAACTTCGACTCTTTCTGGATTGCCCCGGACCTGCGGGCCATACTCCTTTCCAAAGGCGGGCAGAATATCTTTTATTTCCCCTTAGGTACTGATGAGTACGGTATGACCGGCGCTTCGTCGTTTCCCTATATCATGCTCCCCCGATCGGGTCATAAGCTTTCGGTTTTGTGGTCCCCCCAGGGACAGATCACGGTGCTCCTCTCGGTTTCCGGAGCGGAAGGGGATACCGTTACCGCCTACCGGCTGGGCCCCCAGACAGGGGGAGGCGGTCTGGTCTTCCGTACGCTGGAACCCCCGATAGGCTCAGGGGCGGCCCTGTCTCCCGATGGGACCCGTGCCGTGTTTTGGGGGGAACGGGGCATCATCCTTTACGATTACACTTCCTGGCGGGCGTTGTATACCCTCAGTACCCGTCCCGCCTACGCCTGCCTCTGGGCGGGAAATCAAGACCTGGTCATCGGCGACGGTTCCCGTATTGATCGGATACGCCTTAACTCCGCATCTTCGTCGGCGTCTTCCCTGCGGCGGGATCTGATCTGCCTCTCTTCCGCCGACACTTTTGGTTTTGAGCAAAGAGGCGATCGTATCCTTGCCCGCTCCGATGGTATCTGGTATGTTACCGATAGCTTTGCGCCCTGGACCGAGGCGTCCAGCCCGGGAATGCGCCCTGTTTCCGTAACATCCGGCCGTTACCGGGTCTACCTGGAGCGCCAGTCTTCCGGTCCTTACGACAACATCCCCATGATACGGAACATCGCTTCCTTCGGGACAGCCCCGTTGCTTCCGGGCGGCGGGTTTCCCCCGTCTTACCCCGATGACGGACCCATCCGCGAGGACGAACCTTCCCTCCTTCCGGGGGATCCTTTCACCCATGCCCGCCGGCAGGGCGCACGGGAAGTGGCGGTCTGCTTTGACCTCTACGACGACATAACGGGGCTTCCGGGCGTACTGGAGACCCTCCGCCGCTTCGACATTAAGGCGACGTTCTTTCTTAACGGCGAATTCATACGCCGCCATCCCGTTGCGGTTCGGGACATTGTGGCGGCGGGTCATGAAACGGCCTCCATGTTCTTCGCCCTTATTGACTTATCCGATGCCCGTTACCGCATTCAGAGCGATTTTATTGCACGGGGCCTTGCCCGTAACGAAGATGAATTCTTTAACGCCACAGGAAGCGAACTCGGTCTTATCTGGCACGCTCCCTACTACTCGGCTTCGACGGAAATCGTTGAAGCCGCTTCCCAGGCAGGCTACATTACGGTGGGCCGGGATGTGGACCCCATGGACTGGGTCAGCCGCGAAGATACGCGGCGCGGCGGGGTGAGCCAATACTCCGCATCGGACATGGTAGACCGTATCATGGAACAGAAGCGCCCCGGCTCCATCATCCCCATCCGGTTGGGCCTCCTTGCCGGGGGCCGTTCCGACTACCTCTACACTCGCATAGGCGTCCTGCTGGACGCCCTGATACGGGACGGCTACTCCATAACCCCCGTGTCTACCCTGCTTGAACGCGCACGGTAGCAATTGTCTTTAAACAAAAGAAACCCACTCGCTTAAAAAAGTCAGGACAAGCGGGCGCTTACCCGCGCCGCAACCGCCTCCACGAATTCCCAGGAATCCAGTATCTTTGCCGGCGCGGGATCGGCCAGGCGCGCAAGATCGCCGGTCATGTCCCCTTCCTCTATGGAGCGTATGGTCGCGTCTTCCAGACCCCGCGCAAAGGCGGCCAGGTCCGGAAGCCCGTCGAATTCCGCCCGTTTTGCCAGTGCGCCGGTCCAGGCAAAGATGAGGGCAACCGGGTTGGTACTGGTCTTTTCGCCTTTCTGCCAGCGGTAGTAATGCTGCTGCACCGTTCCATGGGCGGCTTCGTATTCCACCGCTCCCGAAGGGGACAGAAGAACGCTGGTCATCATGGCAAGGCTCCCGGAGGCGCTGGCCACCATATCGCTCATCACATCTCCGTCATAATTCTTACAGGCCCAGAGGAAGCCGCCTTCTCCCTTGACAACCCTGGCTGCCACGTCGTCTATAAGGGTATAAAAATAGGAAATCCCCGCTTTTTCGCATTGGTCTTTGAATTCGGTTTCGTAAACGTGGTTGAAGATTTCCTTGAACCGCCCATCGTACGTTTTGGAGATCGTATCCTTAGCGCCAAACCAGACCGGAATTTTTTCGTCCAGGGCATAGCGGAAACAGGACCGGGCGAAGTTACCGATAGACTCATCCAGGTTGTGCATACCCTGGACTATGCCGGGGCCCTTCATACTCGCCACGGTGAGGCTGCGTTTTTCCGCGCCGTCTTGCGAGGTGTAGACCAGTTCCACTTTACCCGGACCGGGGATGAGCATTTCGGCGTTTTTGTACACATCGCCGTAGGCATGGCGCCCTATGACGATGGGGGCTTTCCAGGAGGATATCGCGGGTTTGACACAGGACACGGCTATGGGTTTTCTGAACACCGTACCGTCCAGGATTGCCCGTATGGTGGCGTTGGGGCTGGGGTACAGTCTTTTAAGGCCGTATTCGGTTTTGCGGGCGCCGTTGCTTGTGATGGTTGCGCATTTTACTCCCACCCCCAGACGCAGTATAGCTTCCGCAGACTTAACGGTAACATCATCATCCGTATCATCCCGGTTTTTAAGACCCAGGTCGTAATACTCGGTTTTAAGGTCTACCCAGGGAAGGAGGAGTTTTTCCTTTACCAGTTCCCAGAGTACCCTGGTCATCTCGTCGCCGTCTATTTCTACTACCGGCGTTTTCATTGCAATACGCGCGCTCATGGTTCCCTCCAAAAAAGTGTTGATTTTTACAAAAGCGAGTATACCCATAACCGGGTGTCTTAGCTATAGTTCGGGTTAAAAATAGAAGCATGAAAATAATAACATGAAAATTGTGAATATAAAGGAAGAAACCATGGCAGAACCGTTAATTGAACTGGTCTTGGGGGACATTACGGAACAGGCGGTTGACGCCATAGTCAACGCCGCCAATTCGAGCCTTATGGGGGGCGGGGGCGTGGACGGCGCCATACACCGGGCCGCAGGGCCGGAACTCCTTGGGGAGTGCCGCCACCTTGCTGAAAAAAAACGGCGGCAGGGCAAAAGCCCCTGCCAGACCGGGGAGGCGGTGATTACCGGCCCGGGGCGGCTTCCCTGCCATTTCGTGATTCACACCGTGGGTCCTGTTTGGCAAGGGGGAGGACAGGGGGAGCCGGGACTGCTGGCTTCCTGTTACCGGAACAGCCTGCTCCTTGCGGAAAAGCGCGGCCTTGAATCCATCGCCTTCCCGAACATCAGCACCGGCGTTTACGGCTATCCAAAGGAAGCCGCCGCTGGCATCGCGTCCGCTTCGGTTACGGAAACCCTGAAACAGACGCCGGGGATTAAAAAGCTCGTGTTTGTGTGTTTTGATGCCGAAAATTATCAGCTTTACCGCCGGTTATACCGCCGGTGATCTACCCGGACCCCGCGGGGATACGCCCCGCCACCCCCGCCGGGAGGCATGGGTCCGAAGGACCCCGGCCCCCCGGACCCCCGGAGGTTGGGCGGCGTCCCCCGCAGGGCAGCGCCCCCTCCCCCAGGGTCGCTACGCAAAACCATTTTTGCGCAGCACAAAAACACTTTTGCAAGCCGCACGCCGCTCCTTGCAAGGATTTGACGTATCCCTCCCTTCATAGTAAGATCACCCCATTATGCGGATTGCTATTGCCCAGATTAATTCCACCATCGGCGATTTTTCCGGTAACACGGAAAAAATCCTTACCTTTAGCCGCCGGGCCCTGCGGGAACTTAAGGCCGACCTGGCGCTTTTTCCGGAACTGGCGGTTTGCGGGTATCCGCCTATGGATCTCCTGGATCAGGACCGGTTTGTCGAGGGCAATATCCGGGCCGTCCGTATCCTCCAGCGGGAACTTCCACGGGACATGGCGGTGGGCATAGGGTTTGTGGGGAGAAATCCCTACCCGGGCGGCAAGGCCCTGGTAAACGAGTACGGCATCATCCTGAAGGGCAAACTCATGTTTGAACAGATCAAGACCCTGCTCCCCACCTACGATGTGTTTGACGAGGCCCGGAATTTTGAGGGCGCCCAGGCTTGGAACGTTTTTGAATGGAAAGGGGAACGGATAGGCGTGGCGATCTGCGAAGATGTATGGCGGGAAACCGCGATTCCCGGCGCCCGGTACGTCAGGGACCCGGTACGGCTCCTCCTGGACCAGGGGATCAGCCTGCTCTGCGTACCCTCCGCGTCCCCCTATTACGCGGGAAAACTCCGGGTCCGTAGCGACCTGGCGGAACGGCTTTCCGCCCGCGGGGATGTCCCCATTGTCTACGTCAACGCGGTGGGGGCCAACGACTCCATCATCTTTGACGGACGTTCCTTCATAGTAAGCCCCGGTACGGGCCGGGGCGTCCCGGCGGTCCGGTATATGGCCCGCGGCTTTGAGGAAGACCTTGTTGTCTGGGATTCCGCTTTGGATGCAGATCCCCCCACGCTTCCGGAAACGGCGGGGGCCGCAGGGGCCGCGGAGGCGGACCCGTTCAAGGTTGGCCTTTCCCGGTCTGAACTGGACACCCTGGAAGACGCCCTGGTCCTGGGCATACGGGAATACATGGGGAAGTGCGGTTTCAGCCGGGCTCATCTGGGTCTTTCCGGGGGCATAGATTCATCCCTGGCGGCTTATTTGGCGGTAAAGGCCCTGGGCGGCGGCAAGGTTGCCGGCTTCAGCATGCCTTCCCGCTTTTCCTCCCAAGGTTCCCGGGACGATGCCGCAGAACTGGCCCGCAGCCTCGGTTGTTCGTATACCACCCTGCCTATAGAGCCCGTATACGCCAGCTTTCTTGAGGTCTTGAAGGATGTCTTTCAGGACCGTCCCTTTGACATCGCGGAGGAAAATCTTCAGGCCCGCATCCGGGGAACCCTGCTTATGGCGTATTCCAACAAATTTGGGTCCATGCTCCTGACCACGGGCAACAAGAGTGAGCTTGCCATGGGTTACTGCACCCTCTACGGCGACATGGCCGGCGCCCTTGCCCCCATAGGCGACCTCTTTAAGACGGAGGTCTTTGCCCTCTGCCGCCGCATCAACGAAAAGTCCCGGTCCGCCGCCGGTAAAGACGCCATTCCGGAAGCGGTCATCCTAAAGCCGCCTTCGGCGGAACTCCGTCCCAATCAAAAAGACCAGGACAGCCTGCCCCCCTACGAAGACCTGGACGAAATCCTCAAGCTCTATCTGTTTGAAAACCTGTCCAGGGATGAAATAGCGGCCCGGGGCAGGGACGCTGAACTGGCGGGCCGCATCATCCGTACCGTTGCCCAGGCGGAATTCAAGCGCCGCCAAGCCCCGCCGGTTCTGAAGGTTTCCCCACGGGCCTTCGGGATGGGACGCCGCATGCCTATAGCGCGGCATATCTACGAGGTCTAGGAGCCTGCGGGACTTTGTTGGTCAGAGAGACCCGATTGTTCTGTTCAGAGACGAACTCGTTCTGTTCAGAGACCCGATTGTTCTACCCGGAGACGAAATCATCCTGCTCAGAGACCCGATTATTCTGTTCTGAACAGAATTTATTCACTTAAATCCATATACAGTGAGGTTTTGGAACAGGATCCTAGGAGTCGCCGGAGCCGCGCCGTTCAGCCAGGGCTATGGCAAGCTCTACCTCCGATAACGCGGCGCCTAAACGGGAGGCTATCAGGCCGGGGGATAACCCGGCCCGGTATAATCCGGCAACCTGTTCCGCGAAAGGCGGGGGTTTGGGGACAATAGGAGTGGCCGAACGGACGATGCGGGGGGAATATGTTTGGGAAGGCGGAGGCCGCCCGGCCCCCGTTTCAGCGGCAGGCGGGGAAACCGCCTGAGCTGCGGCGGCGGAAGGGACCGGCGGCGCCGGGTTCGCCGCCGAAGGAGGGGCCGCAGATTCCAAGACCGGGCTGCGGAGTTTGCCCAGCTCTAGGTAGACTTCTTCCTGGGTATGCCGGCGGGATACTTCCCCGGCCAATACGGTGATACGCCGGTCTATGTCGTCCAAAAGCGCTTTGAGGGTTTTAACCCTGTCTTCCACCAGAAGGGTATCGCGGTTGGTGATCTCATTGACGTCCCGGACAAGCCGCTCAATTTCATCGTTTAGTTCAACCAGGATACGTTCCCGGCCAGTACGTCGTTTCAAATAGGCAAAACAAAAAAGAAAAGAAAAACCGCTTACCATGAGGCTGGCGACGGCAAGAACTATGGGGACAACCATGACTTTATCCTAACCGCTGATGTCTATGTTTGTACCCAGGGCAGGATCCCGGATTACGGACGGCTCTCCGCTGCCCTCGGTTTCGGCGCCTTCTTTTTCATCGGGCTTCCGGCCCGAAGGGCGTTCATCCCCCTGCCGCCGGGCATTCCGGTCCTTGAGCCGCTCCGTTCCTTCGCCGGTATTCTGAAGCTCGGTTACAGAATGAGACCGTTCCTCGTTCTTTTTTTGCATATGAGCGCTTTGGAGGGCAGCCTGAAGATGAACCCCTTCTTTCTGATTCATTTGCTCCTTGCCGACCTTATCCACCTGGGTAAACAGGGTCTGGAGATCAATAGGCTGAATAGCCATCAGACCCCCGCTCTCTTTACGGCATCGTCCGGCTGCGCATAGGAAGTAACCCGTACAAGACCAGCTTCAAGAATAAAAGTAACGGCCTTGTATTCATTGTGGACATCCAGTTTCATATTCCGAATTCTGATACTTACACCGGGATACACCTTCTCGGAAACGGAAATCCTGCCCAGGTTTTTCAGACTTTCAAGAAATTCCTGGAACTTCTGGATTTCTTCGGTGATGCGCCGCAGTTCCTCAAGCATGTCATTACGGGTATTCAGTAAGTCCTGTAGGTAGCCTTCTTTATTTTCCGGAAGGGTTTGCTGCTGCTTTTTCAGGGTTATCAAGGTTTGCAGGTTACGTTGGATTTCTTCCAGTTCCTTTGTCAGGGAATCCCGCCGGCTGTAGTGCTTATCCAGTTGTTCCTTACTTTTGGGATCGAATCCGACTTCACAAATGGTTTCCGTACCGCTTGTAGGACTGCCGAGGCTCTTGGCTGCGATCACTTCAGTAGCCCTAAGGCGTCCGCCGACGATATGGGCCCGCTTGCCCCGGCAGATGATCTGTTTATCAGCATCCACCTGAGAATTGATGATACCGTCGGAGACCACCACCATATTCCCCGCTTCTACGACGGCGTTCTCAATAAACCGGGCCCAAAGGGAACCTCCGGCTTTTATCATACCGGCACTCTTTCCGGTTATCCCCTGGTGAACGATAATGTCCCCTTCGGCGTCCAGATCCGCCCTTTCAACGGTCCCGTTCACTTCTATGTTACCTGCAGCCTTAATGGAGAACCCGTCTTCCACGCTGCCTTTGACGATCACGTTCCCCAGGAACATGATGTTCCCGGTTTTTATGTCTACATTCCCCTGAACCACATAGACAGGCTCGACACTGATCTTTCCAGCGGTCATCACTACCTGGCCGTTTATATTCGCTATTACCGTAACCCCGTCATCGGCAACCAGGACGTTATTCCCCAGGAGAAGCGGCGTATCTTTGCCGTTTTTCGCCGGAAGGGTTTTGCCGGTTACGGTTTTGCCGGCTATTCCTTTTTCCGAAGGCACCTTTCTTGCCAAATGCTGACCTTTGACCACGTTCTGAATAATGTTGAGGTCCTTGAAATCAACCCTGCCGTCCACCCCTGCGCGAATACGGACCTTGTTCTGTTCAGTTTCAAAATTGTATCGCACATACGAATCCCGCCCGTTTACGGGGTGACTCCCCACCGCAACCTGGGTATTTTTTTTATAGATCGGTTTATCCACAAATTGCCGTAAAAATTCCGTATTTATCCCAAAGACAACACGGTTGCTCCGCAAAACATTCATAAATGTTTCAAAGGAAATATCACACCCCGCAAGTCCCGGAGGATTAACGTGAACGAATGCTTCCATCTCACCCTCCGGAACGATCACCGAGACAAAGGCGTCATCCGCCGGGTTATGCGCGAATTTTCCGACCAGGGCATACTCATCCGTTGCCTGTTTTACCAGGGAGCTAACCAGTTGGTCGTTAATATCTATTACCTTCCGGGCGGCCAGCGCTTTAACAGCTTGAGCTTCCGTAACCTGTCTGCCATTACCCTGTGGAGGAGTAACCTTGAGGAACGCGCCTTCACTACATAACTGAACAAAAACTTCCCCGTCTTTGTCTTCAATGACGGGTCCCTCTTCGCTCGTAGCATCATCAGATTCAAATTCGATTTCTTCTTCTTTCGGCGCATCCATACGTTCATAGGCCCGGATCTTCCAGTTTTTCTGACCCGTTCCAAAGAAGAACCCGGTGAAACCCCGTTCAATAATCTCATATTCCAGCCGCCTGACCGGAATATTCAGGAGAGCCGCCGCCGCGAAAACGGCGGCTTCTATGGTAGCTTCCTCAACCTCTACGGAGCGTATCGTTTTATCCTGTTCCAGATGCTCCCTGATAACCTGCTGGAGCCGAACAAAATCGACCCCCACCTTACACGATCCCCTTACGCACGTTCGTCAATTTGGAACGAAGCCGCAAAATGGCTTTAGTATGTAGTTGAGATACCCGTGATTCGGTGATACCCATCACCCGGCCTATCTCCTTAAGGGTCAGATCCTCGTAATAATAAAGAACGAGGATCCTTTTTTCTTTATCCGGCAATTCATTGATGGAATTAATTATTATCTGCCGGATTTCGCCTTTTTCCACGATTACATCCGGATTCAGGCTTACCGGAGACTCTATGCTGTCGCCGATGGAAACCTTGTCAGTTTCATCCCCGGCAAACCATACATCGTTAAGGGAAAGTATTGATGTGGAGGAGATACGCATCATGGTTTTAAGGAATTCACTTTCGTCCATCCTCAAGGCTCCGGCAATCTCCTGATCGGTGGCGCTCCTGCCCAGTTGGGCCTCCAGGGTTCCTATGGTTTCCTCCACTTCCTTTGTTTTTTGGCGGACAGACCGGGGAACCCAGTCTATGGACCGCAACTCGTCAAATATGGCCCCTTTGATTCGGGGAACTGCATAGGTTTTAAACTTCACATTCTTTTCGGGATCGAAGCGATCTATGGCGTCAAGGAGCCCGAAAAACCCGAAGCCTACAAGATCATCAAACTCAACATTATGGGGCATGCTGACGGCGACTTTTCCAGCCACATACTTTACCAGGGGAGCGTATTGTTTGATAAAAAACTCACGGATTTTCAGATCTTTATTTCGACGATATCCAACCCAAAGTTCCTCTTCTGTTTTTTGTTCTAAGGAACAATTCGGAAAACCATTCCCGAGGACCTTCCCCATAAAGCTATCCTTTCAATCCCGTTTTAATAGCGTTTGTATAGCCAAGGCCGATTCCTTTACTTTGCCTCTGAATTCCTCGGCTGACCCTTCGGAAGATGCGCCGTTCCGATCCACTCCTGGAAAAGCCACAGATACCGGCGTTCCGCTATTTTCCCTCGCCAGCATAAAATCATCGCCAAAGAAGGGCAGCGTTTCCACCATATCGCCATCCCCGGCGGGAAGGACCGCCGCCGAAACAGGTCGATGGACTTTTCCCGAAAGCACCCCCCCAGAACCGCCCCCTGACGGAATACCCTGAGGGGAAAAGACAAAGGGTTTGAAGCCTTCCGCCGTTTCTTGACTAGTATAACCAGTTTCACGGCCCTGGTCCAGTATACCGACGGGAAACTCCCTCCCGCCAGAACCGCCGCTTTCTTGCAACCCAAACTCGTCCGCTTGAGAGCCGCCGCTTGTCAGACGCCCAAGCCCCTCGACGCCAAGAGCGCCCTCCGGGGAAGCGTCCCCGCTTTCCTTCTGAAGGTCTGCGTTTAGGGAAGGACCGTCATCGTCCAGGGAAATGTCCACCTGGGAACCCATGCTCAGGCTTGGCAGGTCGTCATCTTCAGAAAGGATGAGTTCGGGAAGGAACCGCTTTACCATCCAAAAGAGGAGGGAACTTATGACAAAGAAACCCGCGCCGAAGATCACGGCCCGGAGCAGGGAAAAAACTCCCGCGCCGCTTACCAGGCTTAAAAGGAGGGACAAAATAAATCCTAATGAGGCCGACAAGACGCTCCACCGTAGGTTAAACACCGGTTTCTCCCTACAGGGCGGCGCGGCCAAAGAAGCGCTTGATCATGTTGCCAACCCCCTCGCTTTCCCGGGGATCGTTCTTTTCCATTCGGCCCACGATATGCTGGACGCATTGGGAGGCTTTACATTTGGGGTCCATCACCATGAAGGGCTTCTGCCGTATGACCGCCTGGGATACCATGGAGTCATCGTAGATGAAGCCCAGATATTCTAGCTTGAGGTTTAAAAACTGACTGGTTATGCGGATCATCCGATCCGCCACCTTGTTCGCTTCAGTGGCGGATTTAACCCTGTTTACCACCAGTTTAAGCCCCCTGTTCAGGTTATCCATATCGGTGGCGATAATTTTGATGATACCGTAGGCGTCGGTAATGGCGGTAGGTTCCGGGGTGGTGATGATAACCGCGTCGTCTGCGACGGCGATAAAGTCCAGAACATTGCTGGAAACCCCGGCGCTGGTATCCACGACGATAATATCCGCAGAGGAAAGGGTTTCAATCTCACTGATGAATTCCTGCCGTTCCTCCTCGTTTAGATTGGCGATCTTGGAAAACCCGGAGGCCCCAGCCACGACGGAAATACCGTATTCGGTGTCCACGATGATTTCCCGCATGGTTTTCTGCTTGCGGATCACATGGTACAGGTTAAATTTGGGGATCAGGTTCAGCATGACGTTCACGTTGGCCAATCCCAAATCCGCATCCATGACCATCACCTTCTTGCCCAGTCGGGCATAGGCCAGGGCCATGTTCACCGACACATTGGTCTTTCCGACGCCGCCCTTACCGCTGGTAATGGTAATAATTCGGGTCTTTTTCCCGTTCTGGAGAGAAACGGGTTTTTCGAGGGCTTTCTTATTCCGCATCATCTCTCGTAATTTTTCAGCCTGGTCTTCCATTTATTCACTCCATTGTATGTAATCTGTTTTTTTGCCGGGAAACCGTTCTTCAACTTTGGCCCGGTTTATTTTAAATCCTTCAAGGTTGATTAAAAAGCGGACCACATCCGCTTTTTGAATATCCTTGGGAACCTGCTGACCTTCGGTAATAAAAGATATGGCCTTCCCCCGATCCGACAAAGCACTGATCACATTCCCCAGCCTGATGGTTTCGTCTATTTTGGTAATGATTACCGAACGATATCTAAAAGGCTCGTACTGCATGAGAATTTCCGATATGTCACTGGATTTGGTAGTAGCCGCAACAGCCAGGTGGAACTCCGCAGAAGAGCCGCAGGCGTCAAGGAGCTGTTTCATTTCCGCCAGATCAACGGCGGCCCGGGGGTTCTTGCCTATGGTATCAATGAGGATAAGGTCTATACCCTCATTGAGGGCTATCACCTGTTCAAGGTCCCGGTAATTCTTCACGCTGGAAACGGGAATCTCCATGATATCGCCGTACTTTTCAATCTGATAGGAAGCGCCGATACGGTAGTTGTCGATGGTAACCAGGCGTACCGAAAGGGGGCGGCGGCCAATAAAACCGGTACCGTAGATTGCCGCCAGTTTGGCGATGGTAGTTGTTTTCCCTACGCCCGTAGGCCCCACCAGCGCCATGATCCGGGGACGGCGGTGGAGTTTTTCTTCTTTATATATCCTGATGCTTTCGCCTATCCACTCCACAACCGTATCCTGGAGAGCGTCGAAATCTTCCAGGCTGTCCAGGGCGAATTCCTTCCGTATCCGCTCTATGATATTTTTTGAGTACTGGGCGGTAAAATCGTTTTGATACAAAATTTCCCGGATACGGGTTATGGAGGGATAATCCGCCCCGGAAACAGCGGCGGACGCCGTCGTATTGGCAGCCCGGATTTGCTCTTTAATGGTTCTGACTTCGCTCAATACCAGTTGAAGGGTAGGATCGACTTTGGGGCTCACGGAGGCGAGGATGCGCTTCTTTTCCGTCTCAAAATCCATCGGGGGCCGGGGTTCCATCCGGAGTGGAGGCTCGGAGCGGGGTACGGCAAGGGGAGGAATTCCGGTCCGGTGAAGGGCATCGCCTTCGGAAAAACCCCTCCCCGAATCAAGAGAAACAACTCCCGACATTTCCACCCCCTCACGTGAAAAGAGTCCTAAAATCCCCCCCAGCCGGACTGTTTTATGGATTAATATATTGGCCCGGTTTCCGTACTTTTTCCGGATCTTATCCATACACGCGGAATAGGTATACGCCTGCTCAGTAAAATGTTCCATAGTGCCTCCTATTTATAAATCTGCCGCTATACATTTCAGCCATTCTGAATTCCCATTAATACCACTATCGATCCAGACTGTTCCAAAACCCGCGCCGACGTTCAGCGCCTCAGAATTCACGTATGAAAATGGACCTGTTACGATCACGAATGGCGCGTTTTCGTTCGCACCTGAACCCGTCCTGTTCTGATCAGAAGGTATCCGCCGCAATCCCGCTGCCGCGAGGCATTGGAACAGCCTCGATCGCTGTTATATCAGATCGATGCCCTTTTAGCCCAAATTATTTTTGATCATTCCAGCCGTATCTCGCCCACCGCTTCAAGGGTAATATCGCGTACTATTTCGGGTACCGAAAGAACCGTCAGATCGGGGAACTCCCGCTCGCAGGAAGACTTGACCTGGCTGCGGGCCTGCTCCGAGCAGAGGACAACCGGCAGCCAGCCCTGTTCGTGAACCGCCGCTATCGCCCGGTTAAGGGCGTTGATCCAACTCCGCTGGACTGGCGGATCCAGGGCCGAAATCATCCCCGACGTCGTTTGCACACTGCTGTCCAGAATCTTCTGTTCCAGAGAGTGTTCCAGGGTAAGCACCCGCAAGACCCGGCCCTCATCGGCGTATTGCAGGCAGATCTGCCGGGCCAGGGCCTGCCGGGCTTTTTCGGTTAGGAAACCCGCGTCCCTGGTTACGGGGCCGAAATCCGCCAGGGCTTCCAGAATAGCCACCATGTTGCGTATGGAAACCCGTTCCCGCAGGAGGGCCTGAAGAACCTTCTGAACATCCCCCAGGTTCAGGGACTTGACGGCTTCCTCCACCACCGCCGGGTACTCCTTTTTGAGGGTTTCCAGGATAGCCCAGGTCTCCTGCCGGCCCAGGATCTCTGCTGCGTGGCGCTTGATGATCTCCATAAGATGGGTGGCGATGATCGAGGGGGGATCCACGACGGTATACCCCGCCCGTTCGGCCTCATCCCGCCGGTCCTCACTGATCCAGACGGCGGGCAGGCCGAAAGTCGGATCCCGTGTCTTTTCCCCCGGAATCTCCACCGTAACCCCCCCGGGATTAATGCAGAGATAATATCCCATACGTATCTTCCCCCGGCCAACGTCAACGCCTTTTATCTTGAAACAGTACTCCGCAGGCTCAAGACGCATATTGTCGATGATCCGTATTCGAGGAAGCACGATGCCCAGGTCCAGGGCCGTTTCCCGGCGTATGCGGGTAACCCGTTCCAGAAGTTCCGCCCCCTTCTCCTTATCCACCAGGGGAATAAGGCCGTACCCCAGTTCCAGGGACAGGGGATCCAGAGGCACCACTGGGGATATCTCCTCCTCTTTGGGTTTCCGCGCCTCCGCAGCACGGGCGGCGGACTGCTGGAAAAAAACCTTCCGCTGTTTAGTCTGTCTGAGCCTAAAGGCCACAAAAGCCAAAAGAACGGACATGGGGACAAGCACATACCAGGGGAAACCCGGAAGCACGGAAAACAACAAGAGCACACCAGCGCCTATCCAGAAGATACGCTCGTCCCTACCGAACTGTTCCCCCACATCCTCGCCGAAGGTACCGTTGGACACGGAACGGGTAACGATAATGCCCGTGGCGGTAGAAACCAACAGGGCCGGGAATTGGGACAAGAGGCCGTCGCCGATGGAAAAGGCGATGTAGGTTCCCATGGCCTGGGTAATGGTCTCCCCGTGGAGGGTAACCCCCACGATGATCCCCCCCAGGATGTTGACCACCGTAATGAAGATCCCCACCTTCACGTTTCCGGAGACGAATTTGCTGGAACCGTCCATGGCGCCGTAAAAGTCAACCTCCTTCTGCAGCTCATTCTTCCGCGCCCAGGCTTCTTCCTCGGTAATGGCCCCAGAGTTGTACTCCGCCTCAATAGCCATCTGCTTTCCGGGCATGGCGTCCAGGGCAAACCGGGCGGCCACCTCGGCGATACGAGTAGCTCCCTTGGTGATAACCGCCGCCTGGACCGCGATGATGACGATAAAGATGATGAATCCCACCACCAGGCCCTCAGGTCCGCCGCTACCAACGACAAAGGTGGAGAACGCCCGGACCATACTCCCGTCAAAGGCGGCCCCTCGGATCAAGATAAGCCGGGTGGAAGAGATGTTCAGGGCCAGGCCGAAGACGGTAACCACCAGGAGTACCGTCGGAAAGACGCTAAAATCCGTCGGCTTCTTGGTGTACAAAACAATGAGGAGAATGAACAGAGAAAAAACCAGGTTCAAGGCCATCAGAGCATCCAAAAGGACCGTAGGAAGGGGGACGATGATCATCATCACCACCACGATTACCGCCACGGCAATAAAAACATCCGGATCTCCGACCTTCCCTAAAAAAGAACCGAGTCTGTTTATTCCGCCTGATCTGTTTGTTCCGGCAACGTCCGCCATATCTACCCCTTACGCCCTCATGCCTTCCGCCCTGCGGCGTTCCTCGTTAAGGCTCCACACCTTGCTGAGGATCTTTGCCACTACCTCATAGTAGACTTCGGGGATTAGGTCCCCCACTTCAGTTTCCGCATATAACGCACGGGCCAGAGGCTTGTGTTCCACAATGGGAACCTGATTTTCCGTCGCGATACGCCGGATCTGAAAGGCCATTTCATCGGTGCCTTTGGCGGTTACCTGGGGACCCTTCATGCCTTGGTGGTATTCCAGCGCCACCGCAAAGTGGGTAGGGTTGATAACCACGACATCCGCCTTAGGGACGCTGGCCATCATGTTCCGGGTCATAACCTCCCGCATACGCTGCCTGAGCCTCGACCGCACTAGGGGATCCCCTTCGTACATCTTCCGCTCTTCCTTGACCTCCTGCTTGGTCATCTTGAGGGATTCCCGGTACTGCCACCTTTGGAACATCAAGTCAGGAACGGAAAGAACCAAAAGTAACAGGGCGGAGATGATGAGCATCCTAATCGCTAGGGACGCGATGATGGTAATACCCAGCCACAGGTTCACGGTCTGCAAATTCGCCAGCTTCTCTATTTCTGAACGGATCAGGAAAAAAGCCACCGCGCCTATGATGATCATTTTAACCACCGACTTGGCAAAGTTGAACAGCCCTTCCATGGAAAATATACGCTGGAAATACTTGCCGAACTGGGGAACGATCTTAGAGGGATTCGGCGTCAGGGGCTTGGTGGTAAAGAGGGGGCCGGTCTGTACCAGATTGGCAAAGATCGCCGCCGCCACGGATACCATGACGATGGGCAGGGCCAGGCGGATAAAATACCGGAAAAAAGCCTCCGCGACGATCCGGTCTTTCACCGGATCCAATTCCACGGCGCGGAGTAAAAAAAACCGCAGCATTTCCACGCAGGTCTTGAGCATGGATGGTGCCAAAATCAGTATCGCTATTGCCGGCAGGAGCAACACCAGGGCGCCGACGAGTTCCTGGCTCTTGGCGACCCGGCCTTCCTCCCTGGCCTTGCGTATCTTATAGTCCGACGGCTCCTCGGTACGTCCCTCGTCCTCCGCAGCAAACCACTGAAGGTCCATGTTGAGAGCCGCGAGGTACGGGGCATCAAAACAAAGCTCCCCATCCAGGGCAAAGTCCCGCAAACCCTTATCCGCCATACCCACCTCCGATTTGACTACCGATCTGAATATAGAGGGACTCCAAGGAAGCAAAGGCTGCGTCCACCACCCGGCCAAAGGCCTCTACCATGAATGGCAAGGTGGCGGCGATGAGTACAAAGGCCACAGTAATAGAAATAGGGAACCCTTCGGCGAGGATGTTGATCTGCGGGGCAGCTTTGGAGATAAGCCCCGTGGACAGGGAAGTCAAGAATAGGGTTCCCAAGATGGGCAGGGAGATGATGATGGCGTCCAAAAAAAGCCGTGAAAGCCCCGATGCCAGCATGACTACCGCCGCTTCCCGGCCCGCCACGAGAGCCAGGGTACTCAGGGACTGGACGGATCGCTGAAAGCCCCCTAAAAAAAACCGCTGGAAGCCATCAGCGGACAAAAAAACCAGCATAGCCACCAGGTTAAGGTACTGGCCCATAAGGGGGTTTTCTATCTGGGACAGGGGATCGAAGGTTTCGGAGGCGCCAAACCCCATCTGGAGGGAAAAGAACTGCCCGGCGGTAGAAAAGGCGGCGTATAAAATCGTGAGGAAAAATCCGATGATGATCCCGATGATCGCTTCTCCCGCCACTAAAAAAACGAAGGAAAGGCCGAAGAGGTCCATACTGAGGCCGCCAAAGTAAGGAACAGCCTGGGCCGCCGGAAACGCCCCATAGGCGGCGAACCCCGCCAGGGCGATCTTCGCAACCTGGGGGATCGCCTCGGAAGAAAGCAGAGGCGCGGTCTCTATCATCGCCAGGGCCCGGACGGCGATCAAAAGAAACACCGGCGTCGCCCGCAGGATCTCGTCAAACACCTCGCTTACCTCGCCATATCGGGGATCATCCGGAAAAGCTGCACCGTATAATCGCCCAAAGAAGAAAACATCCAGCCCCCCAGAAAGCCCAAAACCAGGAGTATGACAATGACTTTGGGGACAAACGTCAGGGTCTGCTCCTGTATGGATGTGGTAGCCTGTAAAATGGCTACGACCAGGCCCACAACCAAGGCGGAAACCAGGAGCGGAGCGGCCAACAGCAGGACTTCCAGTATCCCCCCCCGAAGAAGGGCCGTAATTTCGCCTATACTCACCGATTTCTCCTAAACGAAAGACCGGACCAGTTGGTCCGTCAAAAGCCCCCAGCCGTCTATCAGAATAAAGAGGATGAGTTTGAAGGGCATGGAAATCATGACCGGCGGCAGCATGATCATGCCCATGGACATGAGGGCGCTGGCCACCACCATATCAATAACGATAAAGGGAATAAAGAGCAGTATCCCTATCTTAAACGCGACGGTTAGTTCATTAAGGATGAAAGCGGGGATGAGTACATAGGTAGGAACGTCCGCCAGGGTGTTTGGCCTGTCCAGACCCCGCATGGCCATAAAGAGCCTGATGTTCTCTGGGTTCCCCTGCATCTGACGGTACATAAAGATCCGCATAGGGGCCTCGGCCTCCCGGTAAGCGGTTTCCCCCGATATTTCGCCTGCCGCCAGAGGCTGGAAGGCGTTTCCATACACCGTCGTGATGGTGGGCCACATGATGAAAGCGGTCAAAAACAGAGAAATCCCCAGGATAACCTGATTAGGGGGAACCTGCTGGAGGGACAAGGCCCGCTTGATAAAGTCCAGCACAATGGAGATTCGGAGGAAACTGGTCATCAGCACGATGATACTTGGCGCCAGGGAAAGAATGGTAACTAAAAGGAGGAGCTGGAGGGAAAAAGCCACTTCCTGCCCAGACTCAGGGTTCCTGATGGTCAGGTCCACGAAGGGTATCACCGGATTCGCCGGAGGAGCGGGAATATTCATGGTTCCCTGAGTAGACATGCCCGGGAAAGGGGGCGTCTGGGCCGCCCCCTGAAACAGGGACCCCAGCAACAGCAACAGGAAAAACACCCTCCGGACTTTAACCTGCCGCATACCTATAACCCCCTCAGTCTTTCCCGGTTTTTCCGCACGTTGTCTACAGAATACCCGGGTCTATCCGGGGGAAGCTCCCTATCCGGACCGGTCCCGCCGCCAAAACGGCGCAGAAGGCTACGAAAATCAGGAATCCGTCCTCCCGGCTCGGTTTGCTTTTGGGAATCTTCCAGCAACATGGCGTCCAGGACTTCCCGGTCCGCCACCTCGGCGATAAGGGAGACCCCGCCTTCCCCGGAACCCACGAGCCACGCCTGGTTCCCCAGGTTTACCACGTGGACAAACCGGTTGGACCCCAAATGGGCGCTGGTGAGGACTTTAAGATAGGAGTTTCGACGTTCCCGTGGCCGGGACGCACGGCGTATAAAGAACACGGCGCCGTAAATGGCGGCGGCTACTAGGGCGAGGGCCAGGACCATCCTGAAAACGGCGAATCCCGACGAAACCGACGAAAGGCCGACCTCCTGATCCACCTCTCCCAGGACAAAGACGGATTCGTCCAGAGTTTCCGCAACGGCGATTTGCGGGGGAAAATTTCCCCCTGCATTATTCGCGTCCTGTGCGGCCAAATGAATATCGTGATTGAATAGGACGAAGGCGAGGCACCCCAACGCCAGACCTAAACGAAGTCGATGCAGTTTTTCCCCTCCCAAGTACGAACTGATCCGGTCTTAGTCTGTTAAGTCTTTGACTTTCACTCTAAATTTTATATATAATGTAAAACGCTACATTAATCTGTTTTAGCATAGCCAATAAACATCCACTTGTCTATTATATATCGGTCATTCTTTCCATGGGCGATACAATTTCCGTAACCCGGACGCCAAAATTTTCATCAATGACTACAACCTCGCCTTTGGCGATGAGTTTATGATTTACCAGAATATCCACCGGCTCGCCGGCAAGTTTATCCAGTTCGATGATGGTTCCTTCACCCATATTCAGAATTTCTTTGATAAGCTTACGGGTACGGCCCAATTCAACGGTCATCTCCATATAAACATCCATGATGAGACCGATATTCCCCTGTTCCCGGGGATTTGTCTGAGGCATGAAGCTCGGATACTGGACCGATTGCACATTCGTAGGCCGCATTCCTCCCCCCATATTCGACATGGCGTTTCTATCGGAACCGCCGCCGCCTGTCATTCCCCCCATTGTACTGCCCCCTTTATTTGGCGTGGCATTTCTACCGGAACCATTGCCCCGCATAGCCACGTCACCCTTGTTATCACCGCCGCCGGTCAGGGCCCGGACAATGTCGCCTGAAACCTCAATGCCCAATATCTCCCAAACCTGATAGGACTTACCGCCTCCCAGGTCTAATTCGTATGTGACGGCCAGAAAATTCCCACCCGGCAGAGCCACCACCCCTTTGGGGACGTTGGTCGTCTCTGGAGGAGTCGCGGCTATGGACTTGTTGCCGGTCTTGCCGGTCAGGGCGGTGATCTGGGTTCCCACCAGGGTGGAAACCGCTTCGCCTATTACCGACAGGGCCATTTCATCCAGGGTAATGTTCTCCTCTTTATTCATAAGGCTGGCAATACCCTTGGCCGCGTCTTCCGGCATGAGGAACAGGTGGTCCCCGGGGAAACCGGAGCTGAAGTTTATCTTCGTAGCCATTACCCGCTCGGGCAGGCTCGGCAAAAAAACATCCCGGTCGGTGAAAGTTACCTGAGGATTTCTCAAGGACACATCGGGATTGGTCATCATGGAAAGATTGGAAGACAAGGCATCTACAGTGGAAGCAAGAAAATCCTCTACCACCCGCCGGACATTATCACACCCCCCTGATGCCGCAACCGGTGAAGCGGCCACAGCACCAGCATCCGAGGGGTTTACTCCCGCCAACAGAGCGTCTATTTCATCTTGCGAAAGAGCGCCATCGCTCATAATAAATCTCCCCCTTCGGGTGAAAGCTCTTCAAATTCATTCTGCTTAAACTCAGCGGTTTTCTTAATCACCTGTACCGCCATCTTCTTGCCAATAACTCCGGGCCGGCATAAAAATTTCCGTTTGTTGCCGACACTGAGGGAAAACGGATCTCCCACCCGGACGTTGTAGAGCTGTATAATATCCCCGATTCGCAGGGACAGGACATCCCGAACCGGGATCTGGATCTTTCCGATTTCGGCGACTACATTTACATCGACAGTTGCCAGTTTATCCTTTAATAAATTCAAATTTTCCGCCGTGGTATTCCGGCGTACCGAAGAGTACCAAAACTGAGCCGATAATTTTCCGATAATCGGTTCAATAGTTAGGTAAGGTATACAGAAGTTCATCATCCCCTCGACATCTCCCACTTTAGTTTCCAGGGTTACCAGGACCACCATTTCCGTCGGGGCCACTATCTGGGCGAACTGCGGGTTCGTATCGATCTGCCCAAGTCGGGGCCGCAGGTCTATAACCTGAGCCCAGGCTTCCCGCATGTTGCCCAAAATACGGACAACGATGCCCTCCATGACCGACTGCTCTATGTCCGTAAGTTCATGCTGGGACTTGGTCCCCTCCCCCGTACCGCCAAAGAGACGGTCTATAATGGAAAACGTTACCGCCGGGTCTATCTCCAGAATGGCGTTCCCCTTGAGGGGGTCCATGTTGATGATTGCCAGGGTGGTGGGGGTTGGGATGGACCGGATAAATTCCTCGTATGTAAGCTGATCTACAGAAGCTACATGGACATGAACCATGCAACGGAGCTGGGCCGAAAGGCTGGTAGTGGTGAGTCGGGCAAAGGACTCGTGCATGATGGAGACAGTACGTATCTGATCCTTGGAGAATTTGTCAGGCCGCTTGAAATCGTATATCTTGATCTTACGAGTATCCGCAACGGACCGGAAAGCTTCCGGTTCCGTCTCCCCCGCGTTAATCGCCGTGAGCAGTTGATCAATTTCTTCCTGGGACAGAACCTCTGTCATTGCATCTCCATTACGTCCAATTGATTAAATAATACAACCCGAGCCTTGGAAGAATCCAACACTCGGGTATTCAAAGCTTCGACTATCTCCTGTTTTAACCGGGCCTCGTTAGCGGGCAACAGGTCTTCCCGGTATTTGCCACTGAAAAAACTCCGCACAAAATCCTTGAGTTCGTATAAGCGGCTGGTCAATTCATTCTGCGCGTTTTTATCATTTATATCATACCCTATAACCATGTCAACCACCACCGAATAAGGAGAGGTATCCTTGGTACGGGTCCTGACGATACCTATAGACGTAAACATCTGATATTCCGGCCTCTTACCAACCCAGGGAGACGAGGACTCCGCCACAACAGTCTGGTTCCGTCCCCCCTTACTGAGGATGTTAAAGGTAATCACCGCCACGGTAACAATAAAAACCAAGGCTCCCAACCCTATTGCCACAAATTTGAGTAAGTTCGGAAGCAGCATGGCTAAACCGGACGCTTTTTTTTGCTTCTTTTCTGCCGACGCTTCGCCTTCGTCAAGTTCATTAAGTTCATCATTATCAGACATGCTCTGATACCTCGCTCAATTATATTATCGTATATTAAAACCAAAAAATATGCAAATATATTCAAATAAACGACATTAACCGTGGCTGTTCCAAAACTGAAGTTTTGGAACAGGCTCAACCAACTATAAATGCCCCTCATCCAGGATAACAACATCTACCCGCCGGTTATAGGCGCGGCCCTCAGGGGTATCGTTCCGGCTTAAAGGCATAGTATCGGCGAATCCCGCCACCTGAAAGCGGTTTTCCTCTACCCCTATGCCGGTAAGGTAGTGGAGGACGCTGATGGAACGCCGGGTAGAAAGTTCCCAGTTCGATTCCCAGGGGCCTTCGGGGTCCACCGGCGTGTCGTCGGTATGACCCTCTATGCGGAATTTCCGTCCCCTGACTTCATCGGAGGCCAGAAACGTCCCCAGACGGAGCAGGATGTCCCGGGTTTCCTCTATGTTGATCCGGGCGCTCGCCGGGTTGAAGAAGGCGTCCGATGCCAGGGAGATGATCAAGCCCCGTTCGTCCTGGGTAACCTGAACCTTATTGGACCGTATTTCCGGCTGGAACAGGCTCACCGCCCTTTTCAAGGCGGTTCCTAGGGAACGGCCCTGATCCATAGAAGGCAGAGACATGATGGTGTTTCCCAAATCAGCGCTTTTGCCTACCGTAAGGGTGTTGCCGCCAAAGGAAGCCCCCATGCCGGTATTATTGAAGGCAGAAATCATGGCGGCAAGCTGGGTGGGATCAACTTCGTCGGGATTAAAAAGGGCGACAAAGAAGCAGAGCATCAGCGTAACCATGTCCGAATAGGTTACGATCCATTCCCCTCCTACACCGCCCGTATCGGATTTCTTCTTCTTCTTTGCCATATCAATCCCTTATAATTTCCGATTCAACAGCTTTACGATCCTCCGGATCGAGGTAAGAGAGAAGCTTCATCCCCAGAATACGGGGGTTATCCCCGGCCTGTATGGAAAGAACCCCCTCAATCGCCATTTCCCTGACCTTGGTTTCCACTGCATCGGCGGATTTCAGTTTCCCGCTCAAAGGGATCATCAGGAGGTTTGCCATCATGGAACCGTACATAGTGGTGATAAGGGCAACGGCCATATTAGGGCCCAGGGCGCTTTTATCTTCCAGGTTCTTCAACATACCGATAAGGCCGATAACGGTACCCAGCATTCCGAGGCCCGGCGCCAGGGTACCCCACATATTGATAACTGATATCTTCTCGGCGTGCCGCTCCTGCATCTGGCTCAGCTCTGTCTCCATGAGGGTCCTGATAACCACCGCATCCGTGCCGTCAACCACCAGACGAAGCCCCTTCTTGATAAATTCATCGTCCAGATCTTCCAACTCTTCTTCCAGGGCCAGGAGCCCCTCACGCCGGGCCTTCTCCGACATTGCCATAAGCTTGGTGATGATTCCTTTTTCGTTAAAGTTGGGGACCTTGAAGGTGAGTTTTATCGAACCGAATACCCCCAAGGCGGTGGACAGACTGCTAAAAGTAAAGAGGCCGAAGTAAGAGCCCAATACCACGATTAAGAACGAAGGAGGGTCCCAAAAGGTCAAGAGGCCGGATCCCCCTGTAATGATCCCCAAGCCAACCATGCCCAAGCATCCTGCCAGGCCAATAAGGGTTGATATATCCATTCCGCTACTCCTCGTTCTTAAAGGCGCCTATACGCCGGCGGTACGCGACAATACGGTCGATAACCTCATCCGCCGGTTCCCGAATCACGACGTATTTCCCCGAAAGCATGAGCAATGTAGTATCTGGCCGCATTTCAATAGATTCGATCTGATGAGGATTGATATAATACTCTTTTCCGTCAAGACGGGTTACTTTTACCATGGCTTCTTAGCTTATAGCATTTTTAAGAAATAGGAAGAAGGAACCGATACGTCATATCGGTTCCTTCTTCCACCCAACGTCTCACGCCTCATTTCTAACTTCCACCTCTAAACTACCGTTTCAAGGTCAGAAGCTCCTGCAAAAGCTGATCCGCTGTCTGAATGGTTCGGGAATTCGCCTGGAAACCACGCTGGGTTACAATCATGTCGGTGAACTGTTCGGCCATGTCCACATTGGACATCTCCAGGGTACCGGAGATGATCTTTCCCTTCCCGGCTATTTGGGAGGGGCCTATGTTGGCGAAGCCTGAGTTGGTGGACACAACGTAGTTATTGTCCCCGGACTTTTCCAGCCCTCCTTGGTTGGAAAAACTGGCCAGGGCTACCTGGCCCAGGACACGGGTGGTATCGTTGGTAAAGATCCCCGTAATGATCCCGCTTTGGTCTATCTTGAAGCTGTCAAGGTAGCCCATGGTGTAACCATCCTGAACAATGGCCTTGGTAGAACTGGATTCCGCATACTGGGTAATGCTATTGACCAGGCCGCCTACCGTACCCAGGTTAAGGTCGAACTCCTGGCGAACCGGGGCGCCGTCTTCGCCGGGAGCGGCGGTCTGCACATCAAAGGCGACCCGCATGACGACGTCCCCCTCCCCCGGCGAGGCGTTCCCGGCGGCATCCACTACCGAAACCAGGTTCCCCAGGTTGGAAAAGTTCACCGTAAAGGCGTTGGGGTCCCCTGCGGCGGGAGCGGCCCCCCCCAGCCCCACCGCGGTATTGGTAGGATCGGGGTTTTCCGGGTCCACAACCACCGTAGCGGTCCAACTGTTCTGCGTTTCGGGAACACGGGTAAACTGTACCCGCAAGATATGGGCATCCCCAAAAGAATCGAAAACCTTCATTTCCGTGGTCCAGGTTGCCCGCATGACATCCGCCTGGGAAGCCCCTTCCGGTATGAAAGGGGTACGTTTATCCAGGTTACAGGCAAAGTTGACCGACGTGGTGGCACGGGCGGAGTCTTTCGCGCCCATCGGGATGATCAGGTCCTCCACCTCACGGGAAACGTCCATTACCTGAACGCCGTCTACGGTCCGGGCCATCCACCCCTGGACCCGCATCCCATTGGCGGGGTTCACCATAGTACCAGCCTCGTCCAGGCCGAAAGCGCCCGCACGGGTGTAGTAAGACTGATCCCCGGATTTGAGCACGAAAAACCCCTGGCCCTGGATAGCCAGATCGGTCCCTACCCCGGTGGTCTGGAGGGATCCCTGGGTATGGATGGTATCAATGGTGGCAATGGTAACCCCCAGACCGACTTCTTTGGGGTTTATGCCCCCAATCTCTTCCGTAGGCCGGGTCGCCGCGTTAAGCTGCTGGTAGAGCATATCCTGAAAATTCACCCGGCCTTTTTTGAACCCCGTCGTGTTGATGTTGGAAATATTGTTGCCTATTACATCCATACGGGTTTGGTGGTTCTGAAGCCCCGAAACGCCGGAATACAATGATCGCATCATGATAGCTTCTCCTTATTCCTCAATAAAGACCTTGTTTACCTGATTCCACGAATAGTACGCTCCGTTGACCAGTACCTGGGGAGTATCACCCCGGCTAACCGCTTTAACCGTCCCCTGCACAACCCGATCGCCTTCAACCAGTTCCACCGATTTCCCCAGGGAAGAAGACGCCTCCGTACCGGCAAGCATGTTGGTAAGCCGGTTAAAGTCGCTGGCCATGCTGGTCATCTGATCCAGGGTCGAAAACTGGGCCATCTGGGCGATAAATTCCTTATCTTCCATAGGCGCCGTGGGGTCCTGATACGAAAGCTGGGTAATGAGGAGCTTCAAAAAATCATCCTTTCCCAAATTCTGCTGGGGATTCTTCCCCTGATTTATCTTCCCGTTATGTTCCTTGACGATTCGGTTAAGCTCCTCCATCTCCTGTGAACTTAAAACCGGTGAAACAGTGTTCGATAAAGCATTGCCTGATAGAAGTTCCATTCCCATCTCCTTCTTGAACTATACCAACATATTAACCAGGGCCCTGCCCTGACTATCCAGGCGTACCCCCGGCCATTGACCTTCCTCCGGGGTTTCCGAAAGGACGGAAAGGGCGGCGTCATAGCGTAAAGCCGCACGGCGCCCGGAAAAAAGGCCGTCCGCCTCCCCTTCCCTGCCCCCGCCGCCTTCCCTTCCGTCAGACGCAAAAGCCATCTCTAGGCTTGCGCCGTCAAAACCTGAATCCCGAAAGGACTGTTCCAGGGAATGAAGCTCCTGTTCAAAAGCCCTAAATGCCTCGCCGCTTTCAACGATGATACGACCGGTTATCTTATTTTCGGCTATCTCAAGGCGTATCTTTACACTGCCCAACGTCTCAGGCCGCAGGGAGAGCCTGATGGTCCCCTCCCCGCTGTCCCGAAGCATAACCGATGCATGACGGACTATATCGCCGTTGAGGTTTTCGTGAAGCTCACGGGCAAGGGTGTTCTGAAAGCTCTGCAGGGGACGGTTCTCCCGTTCCGCGCTGATTTCGCTCTGGGTCCTCCCCAGGGACCGAAGTTCCACCGTAAGCTCCGTGGAACTTTGTTCAGAACTCCCTTCCGAACTCTGCTCCGTTCCCTTACCGGAAGACGCCTCCTCCCCATTCCCGGCTTCGCCTTTGTCCAGCCCGACACGTATATCCCCGGCTTCCGACCCGGCCCTATCCCGGCGCCGGTCCTTCACCCGTATTCCTCCCCGGCTCCGTTCATCCCCCTCGGCGGTCTCCCGCCCCGGAAGGCGGGTGTTCCGGGCCGAACCGGATGTTTCCGCCAGGGAGACCGCCGGAAACCCTGCCGCGGCATCCCGGGCAGGCTCCCCGGCAGGAAGGTCCCGCTTCCCCGGATCAGGCCGATCTTCCCCCAGACCCTCCTCCCCTAGCACTTCCGCAAGAACCGGGGAACCAACGGCGCCATCCCCGTTAAGGGCGGCGGCCTCCCGGACTTCCTCCCCGTTATCCGGCGGGAAGCCCTCCGGCAGGGCTAAAGCGGCCGCCGCCCCTTCGCCTTCCCCCGTCCCGCCGCCTGCCTCCGGAACGGAACGGGCAGCCGCTTCCGCAAGCGCCCCGTCCGCCGCAAGCGCCGCTTCCGCAAGCGCCGCCTCCGCGCCGTCCGCGGACGGCTCTTGCGGGGAACGGGATTTCACCCGCTTCTTATCCGTACCCGAAAGAGCGCCTGTTTCCCCGCTCCCGCCGTCCCGAAGCGGGGAACCCCTCAGCTTTTTGCCTCCCCGAAGGCTGTCCCGGTTTCCCAACCCTTCCGCCGGAAAACTTTCCGCCGGAAACTTTTCCGCCGTTTCCCCGACCCCTTCAGCCAGAGCAGGAAGCTCCCCGGAGGCAGGCGCTTCCCCGCCCCCGTGTTTACCGGTTTTTCGAAGGAGCCCGGCAAGGAGCTTCGCAAAGACATCCTCCCCTTCCCTTCTTGCCGCTTTTTCGTGATCCGGGGAAAGAGCAGCGCGTTGCCGCGCTTCGGGACTTTCGACCGATTGAATAGGGGGGGATAGTTGAATCACCGCCCGACCTCCTCATCTTTGCATGGACATTCCCATCGTACAAAACCCTACAACCCCGCAGGAAACCCGGCAGGATGAACAACCGCCTTATGCAAACAAAACACCCTGCGGGTACGCGGTCTTTAATTCAGGCTTGGGGGCCTCACGGCCATCTTCCGCTGTAACTCCGCCGCCCGATCGGGAGGCAGAAGAGACAGCCAGTACGACACGATAGACGTGGTCCCTTCCCGCAGGGCAATGTCCTCGGTTGTCCGCAAAATATCAATAACGTCCTGATCATCCATCGCGCTAATAATGCCCACCGCTTGCGCCGGCGGCATACCGTTCAGCCAACGGGCCTGCTGTTCGATATTCTTCTCTTTTATTTCGGCTTGTTCGACCAGGGCATTAAAAGAATTTTCCCGCTCATCCAGCGCTTTCTGCCGCTCTTCCAGTTCCTGGGCCATCTGCTCAAGTTCCGCCTGGCGGGTACGCATCCCCTGCTCCTGCTTTTCCATCTCCTGCGTCCGCAGCTCCAGAGCCTCAAGCCTGACGGCCAAACGCTCCGCATCCAGAGAAATGGATTCTTCCAGAGGAACTTCCGCCTGGGACCGCCCCTCGCGGCCTATCAAGCGGTAGAGCGGCGCAAGAACCGTCTTCATATCGATAACGTTAAGATAATCGAACCAAACCATCCCCGCGGCGGCCATGACAAGAATGAGGATCAAAAGGACGATCGTCTTGCCTATGACGCCAGGCCTCCCATGTAACGTCAACGCTGTCTCCTAGATTGATGATACCCCTATTATCGTGTCGGAATCGCCAAATTCATCAGCAAATTCATCAGCAATTTCACGCAGCACTCCGCCCCGCAGAGAGCAGGGAGAAGCCCGCGGGGTGCGGGCCGCACCCTGCGGGGTGCGGGGATATCCCCGCAGCTTCGGGGGATATCCCCGCGCCCTGCGGGCTTCTGCCCGGACCCCGCAGGGCGCTGCTCCGCACCTCGCGGGTGTGGGGGGCTCGAAAAATTGGAATTGCACGGGGAGCCCCTCGATGGCGTAAGTCTATATACTGTAAAGAATTAGCGAAAAATGCCGCCGAAAATTCCAAAAATAGAATGCGAAAAATTGAGAAAAAGTGCGAGTCCCGTACTGGTGTTAAAACCCCTTCAAATGGCTTCAACCCCCTATAAAAGCCTGATTTATGGGCAAAAATCGCCTGAAAACCGGAGAATCCCGGGCAACGAGGCTGTCGAAAAAGTGTTTCGGAGGGGCTTGAGACACTATATATAGCGTATCAATTACCTCTAACACACCATATATAGTGGTTTTTTGCCTATTGACGGATTAATTCGACAG
>JAITLF010000225.1 GCA_031278025.1 Treponema sp. | reverse complement strand
TGGGCGCCCGAGGAAACGATGACGATCTGCTTCCCCGTTTTGACAAAGGTCCCGGCTTGGCCGGCAAATTCTTCGAGAAAAGCGGGGTTGATCCGCCCGTCCTGGTCCGCCAGGGTGTTCGAGCCGAATTTAAAAATGATCTTCCGAGCGTCCGCTAATAATCGGGGTATGGTCATAGGGTCCTTGCCGCAGCCGAGTTTGGGCGGACGGTCACCGTATGTGGCCGGCGCCATGTATACGATACTTTATCGTGGTGAGCGCTTCAAGCCCCATGGGGCCCCGGGCGTGGAACTTCTGGGTGCTTATCCCCAGTTCCGCCCCAAAGCCGAACTGACCGCCGTCGGTGAACCGGGTTGACGCGTTCACATACACGCAGGCCGCGTCCACCCGGCGCTCAAATTCTTCCGCCGCCTTGAGATTGCCGGTGAGAATGGCCTCGGAGTGTTTTGTCCCGTAACGGTTTATATGGTCTATTGCCTCCCCAAGGCCGTCCACCGTCTTGACCGCCAGAATGTAGTCCAGGAATTCGGTTTCCCAGTCCTCCTCCACCGCGTCTTTCAGGACCAGCGCCGGGGGCGCCGCGCTTATCGCCTTTTTGGAGGCGCCGTCGCAGCGGAGCTCAGACTTCCCCGCAAGCCGTTCCGCAAGCAGGGGCATGAGGGCCGCCGCTATGTCCCGGTGAACCAGAAGGGTTTCCACGGCATTGCACGCTCCGGGCCGCTGGAGCTTGGCGTTTTCGATGATGTCCACCGCGTTGGGGATGTCCGCGCTACTGTCCACATAGATGTGGCAATTCCCCTCCCCGGTTTCGATCACCGGGATTTTTGCGTTGTCCACCACCCGGCGGATCAGCTCCTTGCCGCCCCGGGGCAGGACCACGTCGATCTTCCCCCGGGCGCCCAGTATGTCGTCCACCTCGTCCCGGCTGCCGGACTCCGCCAGGGCAACCGCGTCGCTTATGCCGCCGCCCGCGTCCAGCCCCGCCTTGATAGCCCTGACCAGGGCGCGGTTCGACCCCAGCGCCGCGGAGGATCCCCGGAGCAGGATGCCGCAGCCCGCTTTGTAGGCCAGGCTGAACGCGTCGGCAGTAACGTTGGGGCGGGATTCGTAGATAATTGCCGCCACCCCCAGGGGGACCGTGGTCCGCTCCACCCGCAGGCCGTTGGGCAGCAGCCACCCGGACTGCACCTTTCCAATGGGGTCCTCCTGGCGGGCCACCGTGTCGATTCCTTCTATTATCTCGTCTATCCGCGGGTCGTTGAGGAGGAGCCGGTCCAGCAACGCTTCCGTCATGCCTGAGGCCCGGGCCTTTTCCACATCCGCGGCGTTGGCGGCCAGGATATCCGCCCGGTTTTTCCCGATGGCATTCATCACCGCCCGCAGGGCCGCGTCCTTTTGGCCCCGGTTCTGCAGGGCTAATTCGGCCTGGGCTTTTTTCAGACTCTTAAACAGGTTTTCCAATGCGCTCATGGGTTTCTCCAGTGAAAACAGAATAGCATATCATCGGATAGAATGTCGAGTTTGCAACAGCCGCGCCAAACCCCGCCGTCTGACGAGCCGCCCTTCGGGAAAGATCCGCCCTGAGCCGGGCGCCGGGCCTGCTAGTAGCGGTTCAGTTCCGCCAGATCCGCGCGCACCGCTTCGGTCAATTCCGCGGCCGCTCCGGCAAGATCCACCAGGCGGCTTTCCTTTTCGCTGCGGCGTTTAAGTTCCACCTTGGGAGCGCCGCCGGCGAGGTTTTTGTCCCCAACAACTACCCGGTAGGGTATGCCGATAAGGTCGGCGTCGTTGAACTTGACCCCGGGGCGTTCGTTCCGGTCATCCAACAGTACTTCTACGCCGTTTTTTTCCAGGTCCGCAGCAATGCTATCGGCGGCGGACTTAACGGCGCCATCGTACTTAATGGGGATGATGATCGCCTGGTAGGGCGCCAGGGTGATGGGCCATATAATGCCCTGATCGTCGTGATGCTCCTCAATGGCCGACGCCAGGGTGCGGTCCAGGCCGATTCCGTAACAGCCCATGCTGGGCTTGCGGCTTTTGCCGTTCTCGTCCAGGTAGCTTACCCGCATGGACTTGGTGTACTTATAGCCCAGCTTAAAGATGTGGCCCAGCTCGTTGCCCTTCTTTTCGTAGAGCTCGCCGCCGCAGACAGGGCAGCGGTCCCCCGCGACAACGGTGCGTAGATCCGCGACAAGCCAGGGGACAAAGTCCCGTCCGTATGCCACATGGTCGTAGTGCAGGTCTTGGGCCAGGGCGCCGGACACCGCGTCGTTCATGGCGGTGACGGTCTCGTCCGCAAGGACCGGGACCGAGGCCAGCCCCACAGGGCCGGCGAAGCCCGGGGGCGCGGCGGTGATCCGCTCCACATCCGCGTCCGAGGCAAGGCCCACCTCCGCTGCCTTCAGCGCCGCGGCGAGCTTGACCTCGTTCAGTTCCAGGTCGCCGCGGATGGCAACGGCAAAAAAGGCTTCGGGGTAGACCGGGGGAGCATCGGGCGCGCCTTTGCGGCGTTCCAGTTGGGAACAGCCCGGAGCGGCGCTGAGGTCCAGTTCCACGTTGACCGCCCTGTAGATCAGGGTTTTGATGAACCGTTTCGGATCGGTTTTGAAAAACCCGCAGAGCTCCTCAATGGTTCTCACCCGGGGGGTGTCGATCTTCTCCACCGCCGGAGTTGACCCGGCCGCGGCTTGAGCCGCTTCTATTGAATCCGGCGCGGCATAATCCGGTTTGCAGCCGGCCTTTTCAACATTGGCGGCATAATCGCAGGCTTTGCAGAGCAGGAGGGTATTGTCCCCGATCTCGCTTTCCACCATAAATTCTTCCGATCCCGTGCCGCCCATAGCCCCGGAGTCGGCGCGGACGGGAATCACCGTAAGGCCGCAGCGCTTAAAGATGCGCCGGTAGGCCCGGCCCATGTTCCGGTAAGTTTCGTCCAGGCTTTCTTCGTCGGCGTGGAAGGAATAGGCGTCTTTCATCACAAATTCCCGGCCCCGCATGACCCCGTAACGGGGGCGCACCTCGTCCCGGTATTTGGTGTTGATCTGGTACAGGGAAAGGGGGAGTTGGCGGTAACTGGAAAGCTCATCCCGGACAAGGGCCGTAACAGCTTCCTCCGCGGTGGGGGACACCACGAGGTCCGCGTCCAGACGGTTCTTTACCCGCAGCAGCGCCTCCCCCATGGAATCCCAGCGGCCCGACTCCTTCCAGAGCTCCCCGGGAACCACCACGGTGGGCTTTATTTCCAGGGCGCCGATGGCGTCCATCTCCTCCCGGATAATTTTTTCAACCTTTCTGAAAGACCGCAGACCCAGGGGCAGGTACGCAAAGAGGCCGTTGGCAAGCCGGCGTATCATGCCGGCGCGGAGCATCAGGCGGTGGCTTACGATCACCGCGTCGCCGGGAACTTCCCTCAGGGTGGGGATAAATGTCTCTGAAACCTTCATAATGTATTCCTTTATAATGCCACCATACCCGTAAAACGCGCCCTTTGCAAGGCGTAAAGTCCGCAACAGCAATTTTACAGTAGGATAATTTTAGCCTGATTCAGAATTTGGGCGCATCCCCGCCCTCGGATCAAGTCCGAGGGCGGGGACCGGGCTATCCGCTCTAATACGCTGCGCCTGCCGCGGGCAGGCGCAGCGTATTCCGCTTCTATCCCTTGCGCGGCCGGAGGCGTTGGCTTATTTTAAGCAGCAGTAATATTACATTTGCCGTAAGCGTCAATTTTACCCCGTTGGAGTAGTACCCGCCGGAGAAAGGTTGTAGGGCAGCAATGCGTCTATGTCTTCAGGGGTTTTCGCACCCGGAAGCCGGTCAAACACATAACACAGACACCTGTACGGTTCATGCCCATTCGCCTTCGCCGTCTCTATCAAACTGTATATCCCGGCGCCGGCGTGCGCCCCGCGCGGGCTCCCGCAAAAAAGCCACCCCTTCCTCCCTGGCACAAACGGACGTATCGCAGTCTCTACCGCGTTCGTATCTGGGGTCAGTACATAATGTTCCACATACCGTTCCGCAAGGGGCAGTACCTTCCGGGAATACCCTATGGCCTTCCCAAGACCGCTTTCAGGCGGTACTTCC
>JAITLF010000169.1 GCA_031278025.1 Treponema sp. | reverse complement strand
CGTTTTGGGCCTTGATATACTCCACCACCACATAGGAGAGGAGGAGGCTCGTGTTAAAGGGGTTCTCCGCCTTTTTCATCACCACGTAGCCGTCGCCGCCGCCCAGGATGTAGTCGTTGGTGCAGAAGCGGTAGGTTTTGCCGGGGTCCACCGGGGCGCCGCCTATGGTCAGGTCTTTAACCACCCCTTTGTCCTGTCCGGGGGTTTTGTCTATGGTATAGCGGACTTCTTTGGAGAACTGGGGGAAGCCGCCTGCGCCCTGGGGGACGGCGCCGATAAAGTTAAACAGTTCGATGATATCGGAGCCCTTGAGGGATACGATGTAGAGGTAATTTTCAAAGGGCAGAATGGTGAGGATCTGTTCCTGGGTGATGGGCCCTTTGGGAAGTTCGGCGCGGATATTGCCGCCGTTGTGGAAGGCGAAATCGATCTGCTGGTTGTACACGTTTTTGAAGTACCACACATTGGCGTCGGTGATCATGTTCCCCAGGGCGGTTTCCTGGTAGCGGGTCAGCCGGTTGCCGAAGACGAACGTGTCCGCCGCCTCCCCCACTACTTCCTTGAGGCTTTCGTTGGCCTTTTTGATATAGGGTTCCAGCATGGCGGTGATGGCATTGTCGGGGGCAATCTCCACCGGCGCCCAGGCGAAGTCCGCCAGTTTGCCGTTCCGGACGGAAAGCTTTCCGTGGCCCACGTATTTTCCCCACTCATTGGCGGACACGATCCAGGTGTCCCCCGCTTTTTTGGGGGCCGCGAAAAAAGAATGGGAATGGCCGTCCACAATGATGTCGATGCCGGGAACCGCGGCGGCCAGTTCCGGGGAGGTGATGTGGTCCGCGTCTTCTTTGACATCCCCGATGTGGGTGAGGCCGATGACGATATCAACCTTTTCCTGATTCCGCAAAATATTCACCATTTCACGGGCGGCGTCGATTTCGTTGATAAAGACCAGGCTCGTGTCGGGGCTGGCGATGATTTTGGTCCGCAGGGTGGTGATGCCGAAAAGCCCCACGGTGAAGCCGTCGTACTTTTTTACCAGATAGGGGGTGTTCCCCAGGTATCTGCCGTCCGCGGTTTTGATGTTTGACGAGATGAAGGGGAATTTGGCCTGCCCCAACTGCTTGAGGAGTTTTGCCTGGTCCCCGTCAAATTCGTGGTTTCCGAAAATCGCCGCGTCATAGCCCATGAGGTTATAGGCCAGAATGTCCGGCTCCGCGGCGAACATGTTGGAAAGGGCGGTACCGGTGTTGATGTCCCCGGCGTCTACCAGCAGAACCTGGGGGTTCGTGGCCTTCACCGCCTTGATGTATGCCGCCACCTGGGCAAGCCCGCCCCGGCCGTTATTGGGCAGTACCACCCCGTGGTGATCGTTGGTATGGAGCAGTACCAGTTCCCGGGTTTCCCCGCCGGATATATCCCTTGCCGGTTCGGCACCCAGGGGAAGCGCCGCCAGAGACAGCAATACCAGGACGGACAGCGCCCGGATAAAACGTTTCATAAAAACCTCCTCACCGATATTGATTTGTTTTTTATAGGCAAAATGCGGAGCATTTTGCCTGGACTTGTTCAATAACCCGGTTGGTTATGGAACAAGTCCAGTATAGGGTATTTCCCGCCCCTTTGAAGACGGGACGTCCCGGTAATCTTATGCGGTTTCACACGGTGAAAAAATTTCCTGCGTGTGCGGCGGCGTAGTTCCGGGCGGTTTCAAAATCAGGCACTCCGCCTGTGGCGCCAAGTTTTGTAACGTTAAAGCCGGCTACGGCGTTTGCAAAGGCCCCGGCGGCGGCAGGCGGCCATCCTTCAAGGAGGCCGCGGATAAAGCCGCCCGCAAAGGAATCGCCCGCTCCGGTAGTGTCAACAGCCTTTAATTCGTCAAAGGCCGGAATGGTCCATTCGTTTTTAAAGTCCGTCACATAGCAGCCCTTTTTTCCCAGCTTTACCGCAAGCAGCTTGAGGGGGTAGTCCGCCAATACATCCCTGATCCCGTCCGGTTCCTTCCGGCCTGTAAGCGCGGCGGCTTCTTCATAGCTGGGCATGAACACGTCTGTTTCCCTGAGCATGGGATCGAGCAGGTTCCGCCAATAGGCGGTTCCCTTTGCCGGATCGCAGCCTGATGTATCGGCCAGCGTTGTTTTTCCCATGGCGCGGGCCTGTCTGAAAAGAGCGGCCGCCCCTCCGCGGTCCATGGCTTCCATGCACATGGCGCTTCCAAAATAAACCATATCGGCTTCTTCAATTAAATGAAACGGAACGTCCCCATAATCAAGAACGGCGCTCAGGGCGTTGTTCAGCGCAAAATGGCGTTCTCCGCCAGGTTCTATTAAAATATAGGAAACAACGGTGCCAAGCTCAGGGTGGCGGCCTATGCCGCGGGTGTCTACGCCCAGCTCATTAAGGCGTTTTATGATAAAGTCGCCGCTTGAATCTTTTCCTGTCAAGCCGCAGAGCGAAGAAGGAACGCCGAGTTTTGTCAGGGTAACCGCTACATTAAGGGCGTCTCCGCCTGTTGAAATGTCCGGATTTTCAATAAAGCAAATATCCCGCTCAAAAATTGTTTTTGGAATGGGCCTGAGCGGCACATCGCATACAACAAGGCCCACGCAGAGCACTTTCATGGTTAATATTTGTTATCGCTGCCGAAAATTTTAAGTTTCTTTACCGCGGCTTCGTACATGGCTTCTTCGGTTTTTTTGCCGAGGTCGGTGTAAGCCAGCGACGATTCTTTCCGCACGGTATTGATGGCGGCGGTGATAATATCGGTGTAAATATTCACCTTGCAGACGCCGCCCTTGATGCAATTTCTGAAGTCGTCATCGGAAAGGCCGCTGCCGCCGTGGAGGACCAGGGGTTTTTTAACTTTTGCCCGTATTTCCGCAAGCCGCTTTAGATCGAGTTTGGGAGTTTCGCGGTATTCTCCGTGGGTGGTGCCTATGGAAACGGCCAGAAAGTCGGCGCCTGATTTTTCAACAAAGTCGGCGGCCTGGGCGGGATCGGTGTAGATGTTTCCGCCCCTTACCCCTTCGCCCTCGTCAAAACCGCCGACCTTG
>JAITLF010000061.1 GCA_031278025.1 Treponema sp. | reverse complement strand
CTTTTCGATATGTACGGCAATGCTTCGGTAACCGGCAACAGCGGCGCCGGAAGCTCTGCGGCTATTGGCTCCCGGGGCATTATGCAGATGCGCGGCAAGGCCCAGGCGGACAAGGTTTATGTTTCTAATTACCGCAAGGGAAGCTGGAATAACGGCGCGGGGGACGAGTTTACCATGACCGAAGGCGCCCGGGCCACGGATGTGGAATTGGGCTTTGCCGAGGAGCCTGCGGATAACCGGAACTATATCAATATTATCAACTCCTCCGGTTCGTTCTCAGGAAGCAGCGGCCCCATAGCCCGGATCGGTCTTGAAGGCCACCTCGTGGGCAATGATTTCGATCACACCGCCACCATAGAGGGCGATTGGAAAGATACCTACCTCATCAAGAACGCGGGCAACCCCATTAATGCGGCGGTGTTGCAACGCTTTCCCTTGAGCAATTTTTTCCGCGGCACCAAGGAGACCATATCTTTAGGGGACTATCAACTGGACGGGACCGGGAAGCTGGTTAAAAAATAAGAAAAGAGAGGCTGTTCCAAAACATCGGGGAGTAGGCACTGCGTTCCCCGATGGAGCAAGAATGCCTCATTTGGGGGCAAGACTGATTCATTCGGGCATTAAGGTTCGCTTCGGTTGGGTTTTGGAACAGGTTCAAGGGAGAAGGAGATATTTGATGCGAAAAATCGTTTTGTTGCCGGTAGCGATGGTCTTCTTTTGCGTGGGTTTCTTCTTTGTCTCGGCGCAGACAGCTGGCGAGGAAATAGAAAGAGGGCGTTTCGGCGTGGAAGAACCCGCTTCCGGCGAGACCGTGCCGGTGGCTAATGAACATAAGGGCCGATGGCTTTTCCTGGGCGCTCGTTTGGGACCCTCTCTGCGTGTTTATACCCCCTCCGGGGACACCGCTTTTACCGGCGGCGATGCCTTTGGGCCGTCCCTGGACGCGGGCATTCAGGCCGATCTCAGGATCACCCCGCTGTTTGGCGTGCAGGCGGAAACGGTTTTTACCTGGGACAACGCCGCCGTTTGGCAGTACGCCCTTAACGCCGCCGGGAACGGCGTGAACTGGTATACCCGCCATTTTCAGTCTTTTTCCCTTCAGTTCCCCCTCACGGCGAGGTTGAACTTTTATCCGGGAAAATTTCGGGTTTCCCCTTTCTTTGGAGGATTTGTTACGGTGCCTCTGGGAAAGATGAAGACCGGCAGTCCCAATGATGAGGATGAATCGTTTTCATATATTATTTCCCCCCCCGTCGGGTTGCTTGGCGGCCTGAGCGTAGCCTATCCGTTAAAACCCGGCATAATCTTTGCCGATTTGCGGTATGCCGCAGACCTTGGAGAACCTGATTTGAGCGGAGGAGGAGGAATGGGAACCTACAGACGACGTGCGGTAACCCTGTCCCTGGGTTTTGAATTCGGTTTTTTCCCGAAACGGGGGGGGGAGGTTCAGAATGATCAGAATGAATAAAAAAATTGCTGTTTGTTTCAGCCTGTTCCTGCCGTTGCTGTTTCCGCTCGGTGTCAAAGCTCAAAATGGTTCGCCCCGCGAAGGCTATGATTATGATGGCAGGGCGATAACGGCGTTGCTCCCGTTCATTGGAGAGGAGGCGGCAGCGGCGGTTTTTAACAGTGCCGTGGCCCAGACTGTGGCGGATCTAAAGAAGTATAGCTGCCGGATCGTAAGCGCCGACACGATGGAAGCTTGGGGGGGCAGAATTCCTACCGATATGCCGCCCGTCAGGGAATTAGTTCCCGGCGCCCACTATGCCGTTACCGGCGGTGTGTATCCGGGCAATTATGAAGGCGAGTATTATCTCCAGTTATGGCTTTGGAACATGACCGATTCCACCGTGATCTATACGGATGACCTCGTGTATCAAAATATCGAAAGGGGCCTTGAAGATCTGCCCGGCCTTGTCGAATGGCTTTTTTCTCATATCGTTGAAAGAACGGTGGCAGACGAACCGGAGGCAAAAAAAGCTTGGGACGATAAATTGATCTATGTGGGGATCCGGTCAGGGATTTCCAGTCATTGGTACACGACCCCGAAAGAAACTGTTCTTGGCGCACATTCCCTCAATTATGAGGGTGACCTCTTCATATCGGCGCGGCTTAATTCGCTGATTTCCCTTCAGGCCGAAATTGATTTTGTTTGGGATGACCTGGTCTACCGGGGAATTACCGATACTTCCGGCGGCGGGCCGGGCACAACATACAGTCCCGTATTAGAAAACAATCGGTATCGTTCCTTTTCTCTGATTTTTCCGGTTTTCCTGAAACTGAATTTTCGGCCCGGTATTTTCCGGCTTGCCCCTTACGGCGGTTTTTTCGCGTTTGCCCCTCTGGGGAAAACCTCGTACCGGGGTAATCCGGGGGGCGAGGAAGATAGATTCTCCCGCTCCACCTCCGCTCCTTTTGGTTTGACAGCCGGTTTTGAGATTGCGACAAAACTTGGCCCCGGAATAATCCTTGCCGACATCCGTTATGCGGGCGATTTCGGCGAAACAACCATCAACGACGATGCCGGAACCAACTACAAGCGCAACCTGGTGTCCTTTACCGTGGGCTATGCCTTGGGCTTTATCAACATAAAAAAATAGGAGGATCCTTTATGAAATCTTTGATCGCGGCTTTAACCATCGGTCTTTTCTTTCCGCTTTTCTGTTTTGGCCAGTCCCAGACGGGAAACGCTTCGTACAACCCCTCAAAAAGCGGTTACCATATATCTCATGCCAGCTTGTCGTTCGGTACCCGCGTCAGGGTAACCAATCTGAACAATAACCGGGAGGTGATAGCGACCGTTAACGGCCGTATTCCCGCGTCCGATCCCAGGATCGCCGATATTTCCAGGGACGTGGGGGATGCCATCGGGATGGCAACTTCCGGGTATACTGAACTGCGCATTGAACAGTTGCCGCCGGAAAATGCCGCTCCCGGTCCGGCCGCCGTTCAGCCGCCTATCCCTGTTCAGCCTCCCGCTTCTGTTCAGCCGCCCGTCCCCGTTCAACCTTCCGCTTCCGTTCAGCCGCCCGTCCCCGTTCAACCTTCCGCTTCCGTTCAGCCGCCCGCCCCTGTTCCGGCTCCTACCCCAGTGGAAAATATTCAGATTATTTCCCCGCCTCCCGTTCAGTATGTGCTGTCGGAAAGGCCCGCCCAGTCTGTGCAGGGTTGCGCCGCCTCTCCGCTCTGTGTGGCGATTCTCGTCCTGTTGATTGTCGCGGTTCTGTTGCTTGCCGTTATCCTCGCCCTCATCCTGCGCCATCCCCGGCTTCCCCTGTGGGCATGGTTCTACCCTTCGTGGGTCCGCCACCGCATACATTACAGGAAGACTCACAGGCACTGACCTGCGGTTGGTGACAGATTGCTAAATAATACTAACCTTACAGTAATGCGCGGAGCAAAGTAAGGTAACCCCATGCGCCGTGTTTTTTTGTTCCTATTGTTGGTTTTGCATATCCTCTCCGCTGTCCTATATGGGGAAGTCCTCGGAACAAGGGATGCCAGGGAATACGCCGCTTTGCTGGCGCGGTCTCTGGATGACCGGGAGCTGGCGGCTCAGGTACTCCTGACAGGGATAGATGGAAGGGGCGTTCTGGAGGATTCCATGCGGGCCTTGCTGAAACGGGTTCCCGCCGGAGGGATACTGCTTTTCAAGTACAACCTATCGGTAGAGAAGGCTCAGGTCGCCCCGTTTCTGACAGCGGTTACGGAGGCGGCTTCCGTCCGGCAAAACCTGCCCGACCGCGTGGTAACCATTCCTCCCTTCATAGCGGCGGACCATGAAGGAGGGAAGGTGCACCGGTTTGGCGAGGGGGTAAAGCGCCTTTCCGCGCCGGCCTCGTATTGGACGATGGCTTCGGCGCGGGGTTGGGATACGGCCTTGTCATCCTTGGAATCGGCGGCCCGCTTCTCGGGCAGGGAACTGCGATCCCTGGGGCTCACCATGAACCTTGCGCCGGTAGCGGAGGCGCTGACCGAAAAAAACCGGGCTTTCCTGGAGGATCGTTCCTACGGGCCCGATCCGGTTTTCACGGAAAAGGCCGCCGCCGCGTTTATCCGGGGTATGGAGGCTGCGGGGATAAGCTGCGTGGTTAAGCATTTTCCCGGAAATACCGGCGCGGACCCCCATAAGGGAGTGGTAACCCTTTCTGCGGACAAAGAGGAACTTGATCGGATGACCGCTCCTATAGCCGCCCTGATCCGGTCAGGAGCGCCCGCCGTCATGGTGTCTCACGCCCTGGTTCCCGCCTGGGACCGCGACCGTATCGCCAGCCTATCCCCGCAGGTGGTTACGGCCTGGCTCCGGGGGAAACTGGGCTTTACCGGCATAGTTCTGGCGGATGACTTTTCCATGGGTGCGGCCGCAGCCCTCTCCCCTACCCTGGAAGACGCGGTTGTGAATGCCCTAAACGCCGGAGTGGACATGGTGATGACCTGGCCGGGAAACCTGACGGCGATCCACGCCGCCATTCTCAGATCCCTGAGAGGGGGACGGCTCAACAGAAAGCGCCTTGAGGAAGCGGCGGAACGGATACTGTACGAGAAGATGCGCCGGGGCCTCATTAAAATGGAGATCGAAAAAACGGAATCCGGGGAAGCGGCATGAGACACATCGAATCCCGGATTCTTTACGAGAGCGGGCGATACGTGGCGATCAACAAACTGCCGGGGGAAGCGGTAGAGGGGGCCGGTCCCGGCATGACGGACTTGTCCCGGTTATTAACCGAACAATACGGGACCGGGGGAAAAAGCCGGCCCTTCCCGGTTACGGCGGTCCACCGGCTGGACGCGCCGGTATCGGGCTGCGTCCTCTTTGCCCGAACTCAGGACGCCTTTAGGGCGGCGTCCGCTCTTTTCGCGGAGGGTCCCGGCGGGGTGGAAAAGCGGTATTGGGCCATAGTCGAGACGCCCGACGCCCCCGCGGGGACCTTCGCGGAGGCGGCAGAGCTGGTTCACTGGATTTACCGGGACGTGCGGCGCAACAAAAGCCTTGCCTTTGACGCAAGCGGGCCAGGACGCAGGCGGGGGATACTCCGTTACCGGGTTGCCGGGCGGGGGGAACGCTACCTGTTTTTGGAGATAGAACTGGTTACCGGCAGGAGCCATCAGATACGCGCCCAACTTGCCGCTCTGGGCGTCCATATCAGGGGGGACCTAAAATACGGCGCCAGGCGCAGCGAAAAGAACGGGGGCATACGCCTGCACGCCCGTTCCCTGGCTTTCCGAACCCCGCTGCCGGGAGGGGAAACCATCCGCCTTACCGCGCCGCCTCCAATCAGGGACCGGCTGTGGGAGGATTTTGAAAACCACGCGGATGGAACTGCCGGATTATAAACGGGAACAGGGTTCGGTCAGGTTATTTCCTTCCGGGCCCTCCATAGCCATATTCATATCCAGATACAGGCGACAGAAACGCTAAAAGCGGCGCTTTCCAGTCCGTTCCCTTCTCCCCTTCCTCCAGAAACAGCCGGTACTTTTCAAGGATATATGCCCGTAGGGTTTCGCTTTTCTCCGGAGAACCGGGGCGGGTAAAAAGCGCGGCGGTAAAATCCGCGGCTTCTTCCCCGGAAAAAAGGCGGGGGTCGAAACGGGACATGGCGTACATGGCGGCGGAAACACAGTTCACGCTGTGCTGCTTGACGTAGAGGACGGCCTCGGTGATGCCCAGGGCGCCCCGGCGGAGTTCTTCAATTTGAGGCGCAAAACGCCGTTCATCCCCCAGGGAACGGATGATCGACGCGAATTTTGTGTAGGTCCTGATGACAACCATCACATGCAACGAGGGGATGCACATAAGATGAGGATCCGCCGCGTGAATCAGTACGAACCGGGGATGCCCGTAGTACCGGGGGCGGCGGGTGGTGGACAAATTTTTTGTGTAGATTTCCGCGGCAAAGACGTAGAGCTGCCCCAACGTATCGATAAAATCCGCGACCGGCGCCGTAGCCCGGCGGCCATATTGGGTGAGCAGAAACCCTATCATCCGTATCCAGAAAGATACGAAGTCCAGATATATGGCTGCCCATCCCGGAGTAAAAGGTATTTCTCCGTCCAACGGGTGATCCACCGGGGTTACGGGAATACGTCCCGGCAGAAGGGCGGCCTTGTACTGTAAAAAGAAAAAGTTGTACATCATGGACTTGGCCGCCCGCAATGCCGTCTTTCTCAGGTCGGGACGGCACAAAATGCTGAATACGGTGTGAAGCGGGGATTCGTTTGCTATTAAGGGCGGCGGCATAGCGGATTTTTCTTGCATCTGGCTTTATCGTAACAAATTGGGAAGGTATATGCTACAGCATATGCTATGCGGGTCTGGAACTTCCAGACCTGGGTCTAGAAGTTCCAGACCTGGGTCTAGAAGTTCCAGACC
>JAITLF010000009.1 GCA_031278025.1 Treponema sp. | reverse complement strand
GTCGGCGGTTTTCAGGATGCCGTAGAAGGCTTTAAGGCCCTTCCGTATCTCCTCGTTCAGGGCCGGGTCTTCCATGGTTTCAAGCAGGGGCTTGTCGTACTCGTCCACAAGCACCACGCCCTTGCGCCCGGACTTTTCGCAGGCCCGCCGGATAAGCCCCAGGAAACGGGCGGGAGCACGTGTATCCGCCGTATCCCGTTCCCAGTGAGTTTCAATAAACCGTAAATTCGTGTCGAGCGCCGACTCCAGGGCCTCGGGGCCGTTATAGTTTGCCACATTGAGGTCGATGTGGAAGACCGGGTATTCGATCCAGTCCTTTTCCAGGTCGGCGATGGCGAGTTTACCTTGCCCGGTAAGTTCCGGCCGCCCCCCGCCCGCCTCGAAAAGTTCCCGTTTTCCCAGGAAATAGGCCTTTAACGTGGAGAGGAGCAGGCTTTTCCCGAAACGGCGGGGGCGGCCCAGAAAGTAGGGATTTCCCTCCTGGGCCAGCCGGTAAATGTAAGCGGTTTTGTCCACATACACGTAGTCGCCGGTGCGAAGCTTCTCGAAGTCCTGTATGCCGATGGGCATTTTTCGCGGGGTCATACCACAAGTATAACAGGACACCGGCGGATAACACAAGGCAGGGTTCGTCTTCCGCGGAAGGCCGTAGTGCCGGCGCTTCTCCGCTTGGGGTTATTCTTCCCAGAGCCAGGTGGAAAGGTAGCGTTCGCCGGTGTCGGGGAGAACGGCAACGATGGTCTTGTCCTTGTTTTCGGGACGTTTGGAAATGGTCAGGGCCGCTTCCAAAGCCGCACCGGAAGAAATGCCCACGAGAATACCTTCCTGCTTTGCCAGGGCGCGGGCGGCGTTTCCGGCCTTCACATCATCGGTCTGGTAAATTTCATCCACAATGTCCTTGTCGTAAACCTGGGGAACAAAACCCGCGCCTATTCCCTGTATCTTGTGGGGCCCGGGTTGCCCGCCGGAAAGTACCGGCGATGCGGATGGTTCTACCGCCACTACCTTTACCGAGGGCTTTTTGGATTTGAGGTATTTACCCGCGCCGGTCACGGTGCCGCCGGTACCAACCCCGCCGATCAAAATATCGACTTGACCGTCGGTATCCTGCCAGATTTCCGGCCCCGTAGTTGTTTCGTGGATCGCCGGGTTAGCGGGGTTGTTGAACTGCTGGGGTATAAAGGAATTGGGGATGGAAGCCGCCAGTTCCTCGGCCTTGGCGATGGCACCCTTCATGCCCTTGGCGCCTTCGGTAAGTTCCAGTTCCGCGCCCAGGGCTTTGAGGAGCTTGCGTCGTTCAATAGACATGGTTTCCGGCATGGTCAGGATGATTCGGTAACCCTTGACCGCCGCTACAAAGGCAAGCCCAACACCGGTGTTACCGCTGGTAGGTTCAATAAGCACCGTACCCGTCTTGATCCGGCCGTCTTGCTCCGCCGTTTCGATGAGCGCCAGGGCGATCCGGTCCTTAACACTGTGGAGCGGGTTAAAATATTCAAGCTTGACGTATACCGTCGCGCCGCCTTCGTTGAGCTTGTTGATTTTTACGATAGGGGTGTTCCCTATCAAATCCGTGATTCTTTCAACTTTTGCCATAATCTTCTCCTGTCATAATTTCATAGTATTTATATAGGCATTATGAACAATGATTCCGAAATTGTCAAGTAAAAGTTTGAAAATTCAGTGTTTTTAACGTGAATTTAATGGGAAGAAGATAGTATCCGCGAATGAATATGCGTATTTCGGCCCTTTGATATTGTCTTTATTGCGGCATTTACCGGGCCTCTCACCGTGCGGCATGGATGCCGTAAACGCGCTCACCGGCTCGCGCGCAACCTCGAGTGTCCCGCAGGCGGCCGAATAGTTACCATCTTTTTCGCGTTTTTCCCTGTCGGATTAAAGCAAAACAGTAAGTCAATCCCATATATAATGTATGCGATTAAAAAGAATTTTGGCGCAGGGTGTGTGGTACGAGGTAAGGACGGCGGTCAATAACCGCGAACCGATCTTCCGGCTGCGGCCGGCGGCGGCGATCTTCTTCCGGGTGCTCCACGAGACGCGGGAACTCTTCGCCTTCGAGATTCGCGGGCTTGCTCTTGAGGGTGAATGGGTATCGTTTTACATCAGGCCGGAGGACGGGTTCCAGTTGCCGCAAATAATGCAGTGGATGAAGCAAACGTTCGCGGTGCGGTTCAACGTATGGGCGGGGAGGACGGGGCACATCTGGGGGGACCGGTACTGGTCGCGGATTGTGGCTGGGGAACCGCCGGAGTGGGTGTGCTGGGAGGCGGTGGAGGCGGCGGAGACGCGGATACCGGCGGCCCGGATGCGGATACGACCGAGTGGGGTCAGCCCCCGGAGGGCGGGAAAGGCGGCGGGAACCCGTTTTGCACCCAAAATCCCCCACCGTTCCGCGTCACCCCCCCGGCTAACCGGCAAAACCCGCCCCTAAACCCCGCTGGGACAATATGACAGACAACCCCGCAACACCGTGCAGGAACGGGTGCGGGAGAGGTCTGCCCAATACCGCATAAGGAAAGAGGTTTCTCCAGCGGGAAGTTTTGGAACAGCCTCAAATGCATAGAAAAATATAAAAGCTATGCAATCGCCCTGGCCGCGTGATACTGTTGCGGGGAATTGCCGTTTGTGTTACGATTCCCATAGCAATTATGCGCGCCGTTATAAAACCCCGCCGCTTTACCGGGACCGTCCGTGTTCCGGCGTCCAAGTCCCATACGATTCGCCGTCTCCTTGTCGCAGCCCTGGCGGAAGGGGTGTCGGAAATATGGTACCCGCTGGATTCGCTTGATGGACGGTCCTGTGCCGCCGTCTGCCGTGCCTTAGGCGCCGAAATTACCGAATACCGGGCTGCCGGAACCGGCTGTCCAAATCCGCCGGACGAGGCGGGAAACGCCCTGGTTTGCTGGACGGTGCGTGGGACAGGCGGCCGTATTACCGTGCCGGAAGCGCCCCTTGACGTAGGCAATTCCGGTACCACGCTGTTCCTTGCCCTGGCTATGGCGGCGCTGGGAAACGCGCCGGTCACTTTTACCGGGGATGATCAGATTAAACGGCGGAGCGCCGGCCCCCTGCTTGAGGCGCTTGGGAAATTCGGCGTTGCCGTTAAGTCCGCGGAGAACGGCTGCGTTCCCATCACGGTGCGGGGGCCCTGGCGGGGCGGCCGGGCCAGCCTTCCCTGCCCGACAAGCCAGTACCTTTCTGCGCTGCTCCTTGCCGCCCCCCTTGCCCCCGCCGGAATCGTAACCGAGATTGACGTGCCCTTGCTTAACGAAAAACCCTATATCGAACTTACCCTGTCGTACCTGGACGCCCAGAAGGTCAGATATGAAAAAGCTGGTGATTTTTCATTTTTCCGGGTCTTTGGCGGCGCCTACTACGGACCGCTTGACGGAAATGTAAGCGGTGACTTTTCTTCGGCGGCCTTTCCCGCAGCCGCGTCGCTTGCCGGCGGCGGAGGGGGCCTTACCCTGCTCGGTCTTGATCCAAACGACAGCCAGGGGGACAGGGCCTTTTTCGATATGCTTGCGGAAATGGACTGCCGGGTCGAGTGGCAAAAGAATTCCAATGAGGGCGCGGCCAGGGAAGAATGGGCCCTGTCCCTTTCCGCTTCGCTTCCGTTAAAGGGCGGGACCTTTGACCTTAACGCCACCCCGGATCTGCTTCCGGTGATGGCCGTCCTGGGCGTCCTTGCCCTCGGGGAGACGGCCCTAGTCAACGCGGCCCACGCCCGCATCAAGGAAACCGACCGTATTGCCGTTATGGCGGGGGAGCTTGCGAAGCTGGGCGTAGACGTACTGGAACGGCCGGATGGGCTCGTGGTAAAGGGTATGCCGTTCCGGAACGGTGTCTCTGGGCCGCCCACGCGGCTTGACGGGCACGGCGATCACCGGGTAGTGATGGCCCTGGCGGCCCTGGGAATGGCGATGCCGGTGGAGATAAGCGGCGCCGAAAACGCGGCCATAACCTACCCGCTTTTTCTGGAACTTCTTGGCGCGGAATGAGCCTGCGCAGATATTTTCCAGGGTACAGGGCCGGCGGCAAAATGTGGGTGTAGTGAACTAATGTCCCACCTCTATATTGAGCCTGTCCCAAAACTAATTGACTGTACGCTCACGTTCCCGGCATAGCCGGGGGCACGGTTTTGAGACAGGCTCGTACAGTTTTTCAGGCTTTCAGCCTTGGTAACTATTCAGTCGCGTTAAAACGCGGGCAAATTTCCGAAAATTTGAGGTTTGGCCCGTGTTATACCACGTAAAAAACGAACCACAGCCTGACCTCTGGTTGACATACCGGCAAAAA
>JAITLF010000405.1 GCA_031278025.1 Treponema sp. | reverse complement strand
CACGATGGACACCCTTGCTTTTGGCTTCGGACCTCCGGTCCGCTGCTTCCTGCTACCGAGCGCATAGCGGACTTTCACCGCCTAGTTACCGCCCATGCTGGGCACACCCCCGCCGGGGGACCAGGGGCCCCCCGGACCCTCCGAAGGTTGGGCAGCGCCCCGCCGGGTTCGGGTAGCGCCTTCCGGACCCCCGAAGGTTGGTGCATTGACGGTTTTTTTTATACCCGCAATACTTGATGACCGTATGCAAATGAGAAAAAGCGCCGCGTTTTTTTGGTTATTCCTCTTTGCCGGATTTGCCGCTTTTGGCGAAAGCGCGTACCGGTATGATGTCGTAAAGGACAGCGTTACCGGGGCGCTTTCACTGGGCATATTCGTAGCCCCTTTCTTTATCCCCAACGAAGCCCCCCCGCCGGGCGCCACGCCGGATCGCGGAACAGTCAACGGCTTTGACCGGCCTTTCATGGCGCCCTACGGCAGGGGGCTTGATATATCAGGGGATGTCCTTACCTACGGATTGCTGCTTACCCCGGTACTGCCGGTTCTGGCAAATATCCGGGATTGGAACGCCCTGCTGACCTACGGCATCATGTATGGCGAAGCCTTTTGCCTTACCTACGGGACCACGGACCTCATCAAAAGCCTCTTTGACCGGGACCGTCCGTACCGGTATTTTGGCCCCCTGCCTGCGGGCCAGGAAGAGGACTTCCACAACAGCTTCCCCTCCCGGCATACGGCCCTGGCCTTCATGTCTGCGGGCTTCCTTGCAAGCGCCTTTTGTGCGGAGTTTCCCGGTTCCCCCTGGAAACTTCCGGTAATAAGCGCCGGATACTCCCTGGCAGCGGTGATAAGCGCCGCCCGTATCCTGTCGGGCAGCCATTTCCTCACCGATGTTCTGGCCGGCGCGGCCCTGGGCTCCCTTTACGGCTACCTTATCCCCTCCCTGCACCGAAGGCCGGAGAAGGGGAGGGTGGAAGTAACCCTTGCGCCCCAAATCGGGGGACTCGCGGTTTCCCTTCGCTGGTAAAGGCCTGCCGGCCTATCGGGTGGGAGGCAGGGAACAGCCTCACTCAACCGTTACCGTGCCGCTGTTGTCCAGGGTTATGAAAGAGCCGGTCCGTGCCGCCTCAAGAAACTCGTCTCCCAGGCTGTCTATCGTGGGCATGGGGTGTTCAGTCCAAACCCCGGCGAGTATGGCGCCGGCGGCGGCCAGGGAGTCTATGGGCTTGGAGAAGAGGAGGCAGGCGGGCTGCCGTTCCAATGCGGCGGCGCAGAAAAACACCATGCCGCCGGTGGTGGAGCCGATGGTTTGGGGCAGGCACAGGGCCTTTCCCGCCATGGGCTTGCCGTACAGACTGCGGTTGTTCTGATCCGAACAGACGGCGTTCTTATCCCCGAACATCAGGGCTTTCTGGAAACTGGCCAGGGTGTTGAACCCCTGACGGGATACCAGGGCTTCCGCCCGGAGCGTGGCCTTCCCGTCCCCGGCGGCCTCTGCCGGGATGGGGACGATGATTCTTCCGGTAAATTGTTTCATTTGGCGGCTCCCGCGATTTTTTTCAGGATTTCATCATCCGTGTAGTATCGGGATGAAGTATAGGTCCGTAGTTTGTTGGAGTTCGTGATCACCGGCATCTTGCCGCAGAGGGGGTTGTTCATATACATGAGGGGGCAGATGGAGCTGACCACGGCGCCCGCCTTTTTCAGGGCATCGGCAGCCGGGGATTGTCGGAATTCCGCGGCTACCGCCGGGGCGGCGGTGAAGACCGTGGGGATGGCGATCCGGGTCCGGCCTGCGGACGTAAGGGCGGCAAGAAGGGCGGCGGTCCAGGATTGCATCTGGTTCAGGGAGAGGTGGGGACAGCCGACAAAGCAGAGTTTTGGTTCCGCGGCGGGGTCTTTCCAGATGCAGGGATAGCCCGCCTTGACCCGTTCCAGTTCCGCGTCGTCGATGACGTAGGTCTTCGCGCCGGGGGAAATGAGGGCGCTTCCCTGTTCCTTCGCTTCGGGGGTCAGGTTCTCCACATGGTAAAGCCCCACCGCGCCGTTGCTGGCGGCGGCGGCCCCCAGGTCCTTGAGGTAATCCCGTGCGGCATCGTCCAGGGTCGTGCCAAGCCAGGCATCCAGCCCCCGTATCCAGGGTACATCCTCCATCACCTTCATCCCTATGGCGCTTCCTAAAACCTGGGCTTCAGGCTTCCCGGAGGTTTTGATCTCCACCACCCACGCGGCCTTGCGGCCGTCGTCGGTAAGGAGGCCGAAGCAAGGAACGCATCCGGCTATGCCGCCGAAAAGCTCAATAATCCCCGAATTGCGGTTGCACCGGGCGCCAAGTACGCTGTTGGCGTAGACCACCGCGCTGCTCTCCGCCCAGGAGAGGATGTCCCCCTTTTGAGGCACGTTTCCCACCTCGTTCAGGTAACAGGTACAGGTGAACCCGTCGTCATTCACCAGCCCCAGCTTCCGCAGTTGGCCTTCGTAGTAGTCCTGCTTTGAATACATAACCTTGAAGAAGAGTTTTTGCAGGAAATTTGCCGGAACAGCGGGGTCAAGAGGCCGGGGATCCACCGTGAACTTCTGTCCCGGCAAGGCCCCTTCCCGGATGATCCCGTCCAGGAGGCTGAACACCGGTTTCATCACCCCAAGGCCGAAGCTGGTTACCAGATGCCCCTGAGCCCCGGTGATGGGAACCATCTTTTCCGCCCCAAA
>JAITLF010000337.1 GCA_031278025.1 Treponema sp. | reverse complement strand
CTCATGGAAGCCGGCAGGATTTTCCCGGAAACGGTTTTATCCCGTGACCGGGCGGTGTTTCCTATTGAGTATGTTGATTGAGCGGGCGGTTATTATTGCCTGTCGCGGGGTTAGGTTTCCCGGTTGGGGGTCAGACCCCGTCTTGGCCGGGGGCGTTGCAGGGGTGTTCCCCGCAGGGAGGGAAACTCCCCCCGGTTGGACAGTTGAGGTTGTTTCAAAACCCCGGGGGGTCCCGGGGGGCATAAGGCCCCCCGGCGGAGGCGTTACGGGGGCGGAGGGGCCCTGTTGTATTACCTACAGCGGGCGCATTTATTGGGGCCTACACCAGGGCGCAAGGGCGCCAAAAACGCGCGCACCGGTTCGCGCGTAGCCTCGGGTGCCCCGTAGTGGGGGTAGACCAGGACCTTGGCCTGGCCGCAGGGGGCGGCTGCCCCCTCCCTAACTTGGAGAAGGCGAGTTTTGGAACAGCCTCAAAAAACAAAAGGAAGGATCGTTATGCATAAATTGGAATTTCCCGCCGATTTTCTCTGGGGAACGGCAACCGCCAGTTATCAGGTTGAAGGCGCGGGCCGCGAAGGGGGCCGGAGCGAGTGTATTTGGGATACTTTTTCCCGGAAACCCGGCGCGGTATACGGCGGAGAAAACGGGGAAGTCGCCTGCGATCAGTACCACCGTTACAAAGAGGATATTGCCCTGATGGCGGAACTAGGTTTCAAGATATACCGCTTTTCCATTGCCTGGCCCCGGATCATTCCGGGCGGTGACGACGGCCGGGTGAACGGGGAGGGAGTCGCGTATTACAGGGATCTGATTAAAGAACTGCACGATCACGGCATCAAAGCCGCCGCTACCATTTATCACTGGGACCTGCCCCAGTCTCTGGAAGATAAGGGCGGCTGGCCCGAACGCCATACCGCGGAGGCTTTCGCGGAATTTGCCGGAGTCTGCTTTGCCGAATTCGGCGATACGGTGGATCAGTGGATCACCATAAACGAGCCGCTCTGTGTGGCCTACCTGGGATACTACCTCGGGGTCCACGCTCCGGGGGTCAGGGATATTAACAAGGCGATCCGGGCGGCCCACCACGTCAACCTGGCGCATGGGCTTGCGGTAAAAGCTTACCGGAAAACGGGCCTTAAGGCGCCCATCGGGATTACCTGGAACCCCAGTACCCCCCGCCCGGCCACCGCAAACGAAGCCGACAGGAAAGCGGCCCTGATCTCCCGCGCTCTGGAGACCGAGGTCTTTATGCTGCCCGTCCTGGCCGGAAAATACCCCGAAATTGCCGGGGAACTTGGGCTTCCGGTTCCCGTTCAGGACGGGGATATGGACATTATCCGGCAAAAGATCGATTTTATCGGTATAAATTACTACAACGAAAACCCGGTTGCCTACGATCCCGCCGCGGACTTCAAATACGTTTCCAAACCCTCATGGCAGGATACCAGCGACATGGACTGGCCCACGGTTCCCGGTGGGCTTGGGCGGCTCTTGCTCTGGGTTTCAAGCATCTCCGGGGATCTTCCCATTTACATTACCGAGAACGGCTATGCTTCCCCGGATGTTGTTGACGCGAAAGGCCGGGTCCACGACATTGACCGGATCAGGTATATCCGCGAACACCTCGAAGTCTGCCAGGACCTTATCAGGCAGGGGGTAAAACTCAAGGGCTATTACGCCTGGTCCTTTATGGACAATTTTGAATGGTCCTACGGGTACACCGAGCGCTTCGGTATTGTCCACGTTGACTACGTTACCCAAAAACGTACCCCGAAAGACAGCGCCTATTTTTTCAGGGATGTGATTGCCGGTTACGGTGAATGGTAAACGAATGGCAAAACGTAACTATTCAGCCGGGGGGGAAGCCTCCCACCCGCCCCGCACTACGTTGCGGGGCTCCCCCCTCTGCGGGGGCGCTGCCCCCGCAACGCCCCCGCCTTTTTTGGTAAAACAAATATAACCACATGGTAAAACAGCTCCTCCTGCAGTTTATATTGATACTGTTCAACGCCTTTTTTGCCTCGGCGGAGATTGCGCTGATCTCCGTCAACGATGCCAAACTGGAACTTATGGCCGCCGGGGGTGACAAGCGCGCAAAGAAACTGCTTTCCCTTACCAAACAGCCGGCGCGGTTTTTGGCTACGATCCAGGTGGGCATCACCCTGGCCGGCTTCCTGGGAAGCGCCTTTGCCGCGAACAACTTTGCCGAAAAACTGATGCTGGTGTTCGCGAAAATGAAACTGCCCGTTTCCCCGGCTACCCAGCGGACGGTTTCGGTTGTGGTAATTACCGTCATTCTCTCGTTCTTTACCCTGGTGCTGGGGGAACTGGTCCCCAAACGTGTCGCCATGAAGAAGGCGGAAAAGCTGGCGTTTCTCATGGCCGGCGTCATCTTTGCCACTTCCAAAATTTTCTCCCCCGTGATATGGCTCCTTACCCGGTCAACCAACGCGCTGCTTCTGCTCTTTAGAATCGATCCCAATGTGGAGGAAGAAACGGCTACCGAGGAGGAGATCCGGATGATGGTCGATGCGGGCAGTGAAAAAGGGACCATCAACGCCGGTGAACAGGAGATTATCCACAACGTATTCGAGTTTGACAACCGTACTGCGGGTGAGGTGATGACCCATAGAACCAATGTGATCATGCTTCAGCTTAAGGACAGCGATGCCGAATGGGAAAAGATCATCACCGATACCCGCCATAGTTTTTACCCCATAACCGGAGAAACCGCCGACGATATCAGAGACATACTCTGTGCCAAAGACTACTTCCGCCTTAAAGAGAGAGACCGCAAAACAGTAATGGCCCATGCGGTACATCCCCCCAACTTTGTCCCGGAAACGGCAAAGACAGACGTGTTATTTAAAAACATGAAGCGCAGCCGCAATCATTTCGCCGTGGTTCTGGACGAATACGGCGGCGTGAGCGGTATCATAACTATCAACGATCTGCTGGAAGCCATTGTCGGCGACTTCGACGACAGCGTTTCCGTTCATCCCCCGATAGAAAAACTGGAAGACGGCGAATGGCGCATTGACGGCAAGGCGTCTCTGGACAAGGTGGCCAGGGCCCTGAAACTCAAACTCCCGGTAGACGATTACGACACCTTCGGCGGCTACGTGTTCAGCCTGCTGGGGGAGATTCCCGAGGACGGCTTCCGGGTGGACGTGGACAGCGATGACCTGCATATTCACATCGAGGAAATCAGGGAACG
>JAITLF010000178.1 GCA_031278025.1 Treponema sp. | reverse complement strand
AAGGCGGCGTCGAAGGCGCTCTGGTCCAGTTGGTCGATGAGGTAGTTCACGGTATGCTCAAAGGAGCCGGGTATGAGCTGTTCCTCAAGGGAGACGGTCAGGAATAATCTCTGGGATGTATCAAAGTATTTATAACGGGCCATAATAGGGAAGACTATACCACCCCATTAGTGTTTTGTATATTTTTCCGACAGCCTCAACAAAGCTGTTTTTATCATCAAAACCAAAAAGATTGAAGATATATTTATACCAGCCGGAATTGAGCGTATCCGGATTTGAAGCGGCGGAAATAAATGGCATCACCACCGAAACCCCAGCGGTTTCAACCACAGATAATAAAATAGACAGAACAAGCAGAATTGCCAGGTAAAACTTCTGTTTTCGATCCAGGAGGCGGTTGAGTTTTTGAAGTATAGTTTTTATGTTTTTTAACAATAGCATACATCCATAGCGGATACTTGGGAATACTCTTTATACCAGGCGATACCAGGCGACAAATTGAGGAACCCCTCCGCCCGATATAAATTAATTCTCATCGTTATTGAACCGCCAGCTGCGTTCAACTTTCTTTTCGGGGAAACCGAACAATAAACTGTTCGCCTTCAATATCGTTTACCAGTTCCATATCGGGCTGATGTTTTAGAGACCGGCATAACCCTGAACCAGTCCGCTGTATGGCAGTAATTTACTGGCAAAGGAGGTGATTTGGTTATTTCGTATTACCGGATTACCGTAATTTATCTCTTCTACCGTTAAACTGTTCGGAAGTTTCCTAGGACTGATGATTTCAATGCGGTTACCGAACACCAGAATGCGTACCGGTGCGTTCGCAAAATAATCTCGATATAAGCGCGTTTTGCAAAAGTTCTTCCAGTGCGATAATAGAAACCTCCGGTACGCCGCCATACGAATTAAAGCCCTGATCGTTTTGCGGATAGTGTATGCTGCTTTTTAGATATTGCATACCCTGTTTATACATTTCCGAAATGGGACCGGTTATATCTTCCGGTTTTCTCCGGTATTGGGTATTCCCCATATCATTTCCAAGAAAGGAAACCGTTCTTACGTAAAAAGCCGATCTGAACGCCTGCGATTCTATGCAAAAAAGAAAACCCGCGAAGGTCAACTGATTATCACGCATCGTCTTTTTTCATTATCTCTTCAGCATTTCTAGTTTCAAGCTTATCTCCGGGTCCGGTAAAACGCGATCAGTTTTTCAACCAGTTTATCGTTGTCTGATTTGTTTCGTACCGCAAGCCGGATATACGTATTGTCAGGGATACCCTTTTTACCCGTCAGGTCTTTAATAAAAATATCATGATGTTCCAGGAGGTATTCCGCCAGTTCCCGCGCCGCAACGCCGTCCGTACACCGGCACAAAAGATAATTCGCTTCCGAAGGATAGACCGTAACTAGGCCTGTTTTTTCGAGCTCTATCTTAAAACGGGTACGTTCATGCGTAATCCCGGTACAGGAAAGACGATAATCTTTAACATACTTCCCGATGATCTGCAAAAAATATTCGCCAAAGGAATTGATATTCCAGATTGAAAGATGGAACCGGATTCCTTGTATCAATTCCCTGTCTCCTGACGCAAGAACACCCAATCTAAGACCAGGTATGCCGTAACTCTTACTTAGGCTCCGGATTACAATCAGATTCGGGAAACGTTCGAGAATTTCTCGTTTTAAAAGAGATTGATTTTCTTCAAGACCGCTGAAATCAACAAAAGATTCGTCAAGGATCAATTTTTTATTTTTGCTTTTCAGATTTTCCAGTAATACTGTTATATCCTTTGCCGGTATGAAATTTCCCGAAGGGTTATCGGGGTTAATGAGGAGAATCGTATCACAGCGGGAGGAGAGGCCCAGGATATCCTGATAGGTATATGAAAAATTTGGGGGAATAGAGGGGATTATTTCATTGCTGGTGAAACTTTCCGGGTATTCGTTGAATGTAGGATACGTGACACCTACCGAACCAGTTAGTACCGGTGCTAGGGCGCGAATCAATTCCGCGGCGCCGTTTCCCACAAGAATGCTGTCTTCTTCAACGCCGTAAAGTTTTCCCGCAAGCATATTCTGGATGTTTAAGCCTGAAGGATAAGAAGCCAATAGCTCCGTAAAGTACGCCTTTATTTCGCCGAGCATCTGCCCTGTTGGAAAATACGGATTGACAAGATAACAAAAATCCAGCAAACCGGGAAAACGCCAATATCCGCCATAGGATTTTTGTATCCGGTCAAGCCGATCGCCGGAAGAGGAACTAAAGATTATTTCGGCGATATTCTTATCCTGAATGTCATCAATTTCATACCATTTCTGCCCGGTTAATACAAAAGCTTTCAGTTCCTGTTTATCCAGTGTGGCGATAACCCGGAGTACCTGTTCGTAATATTCGTTGTTTCCCATGGCGTGAGAATAGGCATCAAGAAAAGGTACGTAAGTATCACGTAAAAAAGAAGTTGAAAATTTATAAATATTAACGGTTTTATAGTATGTTCCCTTCTCATCATAATTGAAGAATTTTTTTTGTATAAAACTCGCGATAACGTTATTTTCAGCAAGCTGAACCACCGTTCCATCCATCCACGATTCATATTTGGCCACGGCGGCGATTATTGGTTCGGGATCAGCAACCATGTCGGCAATAAGTTCTTTTTCAAAAATCAAATCGCTTTCCAGAAGCAGCGTATCATCGGACAAAAGGTGATCTTTTGCCAGATAGAGGGAATAAATATTATTCGTTTTGTTATAAATGTCATTAATGACATAAATTATCTCTACGTTTTTGTACCTATTCCCCACAAAAGCTATCAGGTTATCTTTTTTATACCCCACAACTATTACGCACTTTCTTATCCCGGCGGAGTCAAGGGCATCCAGCGCCCGCTCGATCAAGGTCATGCCATTGATAGAAAGCATACATTTCGTGTTATTAGACGTATATTTTCCCAGGCGGTTGCCCATGCCGGCTGCCAGTATTACTGCCTGCATTTTAATTCTCCCATTTAAAAATGATGTTCCATGCCCAGAAAAATTTCCAAAACGCTCCGGTCGAAACCGGAGGTTATTACTTTATTCAAGTCAACGCCGCCGGAAAGCCGCAGATAGAGACTGCGCCAGAAATGAGAAAACGCGATAAGCTCAAGTCCGGCGGTAACCCGGATGTTATCGGCGGAAATCACGGGTTTATCAGGAGCGATGGCAAAAGCCGCGTCTACGATAGGTCCCAGATGAAATTCGAGATTCATGAAACGCAGCCAAGTCGCGTTGAACCAGATTGAAGGCATAAACATGAATACCCTGAAAGGAAAATCTATGCTGAGGGACAGGGTTCGCAAGGCGGGAAAGTCATCATCCCGAACGCCGCGAAGAGAGTCCCCAGCTTCGCTGTAGGTATCCTGAAACCAGTCCCGGTATCGAAGCCTCCCCGAAAATCCGAAAAAACTAAAAATCCGGGCGTGTCCCGCAATGGAAACATCCACGCTGTTGGACCAGGAGTTTTTGAAACCGTTATACGTATTCGTGTTACTGATAGACGCGTCCAAGCCGCTTCGGAAATTATCTATCCAATCAACCCGGCCAAACCCAAGGCTATGGCCCAGACTGGTCCGGGCGCCTCTCCTCAGACCGCCTATATCGCCGCCGGGGGTATAATTAAACTTTTCTTCTATTTTGGGGGTATAGGTCAGTTCGCCGAATTTCCCGACAAAAACCCGGGTGGGTATTTTCCAGGAAGCCGACAAAGCGGTAGACATATAAAATTCTTTATACCTGCCTTCTTCCTGTTCCACCAAGGGATTTTTGAATTCCTCAGGGTATGCCGTCTTATTATCCTCATTAACTACAATCTCCTCCGCAAGTCCGAAGGTAATCGCGGTAAACCTGACAGGCAATTCCATGCTCAGTCCGCTGGTGTTCTTATAATGGAACGGCGCTTCGTGGGTATATGAAAAATAATGATCAAAATCAAAATTCCAGGTATACCCAAATAACCGGAACGGAATATCAGAATCAATCAAAGAAAAGATAGAATGCTTTTCTTCTTCGCCGACATATTCATATTCATACCCAAAATCGAAACGCAGAGGGGTCATGGTTCCCAAAAAATTGTAGTCCCGGGCTTTCAGGACTATCCTGAAACCGTCGTTGTCGTCAAACCGGGGCTGGGGCAGGCCGATGAGCGTAGCGGTATCCACGGTGGTAACCCGGAGAATTACGGGAACGGAACCGTCGGCGTCGGGATCCTCAAAAACCAGATCAATGTACGCGTAATCCAATACCCGATGGTTCATCAAAAGCTGCGTCTTATCCTGCCGGTAGTTATCCAGATTATCCCTGCCGGTTATACGCTCGCCTCGTTTGAATTCCCCCTGGCGGAACAGGAAATACGGCCATGACAGCCCCGTGCGGAGACGCTTGCCGCTGCGGTCAAAAACAATGTCCTTGATATAATAAACCACCGCCGCGCCATCCGTTTCTTCCGGCGGCGAGGCCGGCGGCATGTCGGCGGCCTCCATCTCTGATTGTTCTTCCTCCGCTACGGGCTGGAGCGGGGCGCCGGTTCCTTCCTGGCCGGACAGCAAATCGGCGGCAACACACATAAGAAGCACCTGGAGAAATACTCCGGCAAATCCGTTTTTAATTGTGTTTGTATACTGATTGCGCAATTTCAAAGATGATAGTCTCCGTTGATGATAGATCGTAAAACAGCGCGGAACCGGAGATCTTCGGGATCAATAGTTACTTTTTCAGCGCCCCCCTTAACCGGGACGATGAAAACCAATTTCCCGGCTTTCTTCTTTTTATCCCCCTCAAGGGCGCGGAAATACCCGTCCGTATCCCCCATGTCAGGATGGGGCGCCTCCGTAGTATACCCGTAGGATTGAATAAGCTCCCGTATCTCCAGGGCCTGTTCCCGCGCGGTAAGGCCCAGGGCGTGTCCCAGTTCGCAGGCGCGGACCACTCCCCAAGCAACAGCCTCCCCATGGGTAAGACGCCCCAGACCCGCCGAGGCTTCCAGGGCGTGGCCGAAGGTGTGCCCCAGATTGAGGAGCGCCCGCCGCTCTCCGGTTTCCTTAGGATCGTCCTCCACGATGCGCCCCTTGATTTCCACCGCACGGGAAATCAGATACCCAAGAGCATTTCCATCTTCGGCTTTTCCCCCGCCGGCCTTTCCCCCGGCATCCGGAATTCCCCCCGGATACGCATCCCGAAACGAGCGTATACGGGAAACCATTTCCCGGTCGCCGGCGAGGATAGCGGTCTTTATCACTTCCGCCATGCCGGATTTCCATTCACGGCGGGGCAGGGTGGCGAGGCTTTCCAGGGGCATGTACACCGCTTCGGCGGGATAGAATGCCCCGGCCAGGTTTTTGACGCCCAGAAGGTCGAATCCCGTCTTACCTCCTACCGAGGCGTCCACCATGCCCAGAAGGGTGGTGGAGACCAGGCGCAGCCTGACCCCCCGCATGTAAACAGCGGCGGCAAAACCCGCAATATCGGTGAGCACCCCGCCGCCCACGCCGAGTATCAGGCCGTCCCGGCCCAGGCCGGCAGTGTAGGCCGCCTCAAGGATACGTTTCACCGACTCCCAGGTCTTGGCTTCTTCCCCCGCCGGAAGAACGCACCAGGGGATTTCCCGGCCCTTCGGGAACTGCCGGACAAGATATTCGGTGTTCCTGTCGCAGACTACCAGGGCATTCGGGGCCTCATACCAATCATCCACGGGCGCGGGCAGTTTTTCGCCGACAAAGACCCGGCTTTCCGCCGCTCCAAAGGTGAACCGGTATTCCGCCGTTGTCATGACGTTACCGGATCGGCTTTAGCGATTCCGGCGGACTGTTCTGCGGAAGCCAGTATCACCCTGGACAGATACAGGATGTTTTGCGGGCCAGGGGCATCCCGCGCCGGCTTCGCTTGAGCCGGGAGTGTTCCGGAGGCGGGAATGTTTTCCGAATAAACCGTCAGGATATTCTCGCCGGGGATAGTGGCCCGGACGGGATCGGCGGTCTTGAGGAAGCTCACCCCGTAATACTGGCAGGCATGCTCCAGGATGAACTCAAGATCGCTCGATCCCACAAGCAGAACAGCCAGGAGGTTGTTCTTTTTCGCCATCAATACGGCCTCGTCAATCCGGTCTTTATGGTAGACCACATTGCGGATAGTTCGTTTGAAATACCGGTAACTCCGATGGATTATCTCGTTTATCCCTTCCAGGGTTATGACGTATTGAATGTTACGGCTGTTCAGCTTTTTGATAGATATCCAGCCCCGTTTGGCCAGGCGCTTCAAAATGGCATTGGTCATTCCCAGGGAAGCCCCTGTTATGCGGGCCAGATCCCGCTGGCGCAGGGGAACCGCTTGTTCCGAGGAGTCGTATATATTTTCTAAGATGACAAATTCAGTATCGAAGGATTCGTTTGGCATGGTTTTTGGGCAAGCGGGGGCCTTTCGGGGGGTAATTCCCCGAAAACATTCCCAGGTCCGGCACACACGGTACTTCATATGCCGCCGAAACAGGCTCTATGCTACCGTATGATTTGTTCACGTGATGAACAACATACTATAATCGGCAGGTAAAGGCAAGAGATACGGGGGGCCGGAGCATTGAAATATTCCCGGAAAGAACCCTGTGCCGGCATGCTCCGTGCCTTTGGCGCCGGTGTGGAGCGGTTTTTTTCGGGGAGAGCGGTCCGCAGCCCGCGGGAATGAGTCTGCGATCACGGTAGGCGCCTGCGCGATCATGGTAGGCGCCTGCGCGATCACGGTAGGCGCCTGCGCGTTCATGGTAGGCGCCTGCGCGATCAGGGTAGGCGCCTGCGCGATCATGGTAGGCGCCTGCGCGATCAAGGTAGGCGCCTGCGCGATCAAGGTAGGCGCCTGCGCGATCACGGTAGGCGCCTGCGCGATCAAGGTAGGCGCCTGCGCGATCTCGGGAGGCGCCTGCGCGATCACGGTAGGCGCCTGCGCGATCACGGGAGGCGCCTGCGCGGACGGCGGGGACAAGGGCCTGGGGCGTGTAAACCCAGGTTTGCGCCGCGCAAAAGTGTTTTTCCGCCGCGCAAAACTGGTTTTGCGCTGCTCAAACCTGGTTTTGCGATCAAGAAACCCAGGTTTGCGGACGCCGGACCTGGGTCCGCGGCTTCCGGACCTGGGTCCGCGGCTTCCGGACCTGGGTCCGCGGCTTCCGGATCTGGGTCCGCGGCTTCCGGACCGGGGTCCGCGGCTTCCGGACCTGGGTCCGCTGCTTCCGGACCTGGGTCCGCGGCTTCCGGACCTGGGTCCGCGGCTTCCGGACCGGGGTCCGCGGCTTCCGGGCCGGGGTCTTGCAATGCCGGAAAGGGGATTTTATGGTTCCAAAGGGGCGGCGCGGCTAATCCGCCAGTTCCCTGACGGCGCCTTCAACAAAATTGAGCATCTGGGCCTTCACCACAGGGCCGGGGGTATCAACGCCCGAAAGAAAGGCCCTCCACAGGTCAATAAAATGGCGTATGTCCCGCCGGTCCAGGGGCAGGTGCTTGCCGGAAAGGACGGCTTCGCTGTTCTTATCCCGGATTACCGTTTCCCCGGCGAACACCACCCGCAGGTCCGTAAGGATGTTCTTCTGAATCCGGGCGATAAAAACAAGGGCGCCCCCGGGTTCGCTTTCGGCAGGGGCGCCCGCAAAGCGCGTGAAAAGGGAATAGTTCCATTGTTCCAGGGGAATGCGGATGCGGGTAAGGAGTTCCTGGGGATTGAAAGCCAGGGGGCCGGGGAAGGACGAAAACCGGGCGGCGGAGATCCACCGGGCGGTCAGGGAGGTCCGCAATTCGTAGCGGGCGTCAAGGGCGACAAGGGGGGCCGCGGCGTTAAGACGCAGGCGGGGGTGGCAGATATTCCCCCCGATGGTGGCCAGGTTCCGCAATTCAGGACCGGCTATGCACTTCAACGCCTGGGTGAATACCGGGGGAATGATTTTCCCCAGGTTGATAATGTCGTTCAGCCGGACCATTGCCCCCATCTCGATGTACCGTTCGGTCCGGGTAATGCGCCGCAGCTCGTTCAATCCATCCAGGGACAGGATGTCCGCCGGGAGGGCCAGGGTGCAGCGGCTGTTCTGAGGCCGGGCGAAGCCGGTGCCTCCGGCAACGGGAACCGCGGCGGGAAAACGGCTCCAGGCGGCAAACAGTTCCGGTATGCCGGAAGGAAAGAAGACCTGGTTATGCGCCCCGTCCATAGAGCCTCCGCTGCCTGATATCCGCCGCCGCCAGTACCCCTTCCAAAAGGCTTTCCGGTTCGGTACACCGGCACCGTATCCCCGTAAAAGCGGCCAGGGCCTCCTCAGGTGAAGGCCGGGGTATCCGATCAAGCAGGACGCTGGCGGCCAGTATCTTACCGCTGCCGCAGTATCCGCATCCTTCAAGGCCCGCGCGGGAAAAACCGGCAAGGATGTCCTGATACTCGTCGGTCTGGGAAAAGCCCTCTATGGTGATGATCTCGCTGTTCCTGACCCGGAAGGCCGGGACCAGGCAGGAAGGGACCACCTTGCCGTTCAGGATGACAAAGCAGGCCCCGCACCGGCCTTCAAGACAGCCGGTTTTCGTGCCGAAAAGTTTGAAGGTTCCCCTGAGTATGTTCAGAAGCCGTTCGTCCGCTTCGCTATGGCTTATTACGTCTTCGCCGTTCAGGATGAAGTTAACGGTCATAGGCCCTCCCGCTGGGTTTTGAATTTTTCGGCATCCCAAATATCACGGGCCGTTAAGGGGATGCGCTTAAAGGGATAATCCACCGCCTGGGAGACCGCCTGCACAAAGGCGGCGGGAACGCAGCTAAACGGCAGCTCTTCTATGCCTTTGGGCTGGGGGGCATCGTTCCAGATAAAATCAATAGATATGGGCGGTATGTCCTGGGGGCAGGGGATACCGTACTGGCCAAACTGATTGTCCGGGATTTGTCCCCCGGCGTAGGCGATATTTTCCCGGAAGGCCCAGCCTAAGGCATGGACGACCGAGATTTTCAGGGAACGCCGGGCCCGGTCTTCCGAAAGGATCTTGCCGCCGTCTATGCCCAGCCAAACCCCCCGGATTTTCGGAATGAACGCGATGGGGTCTATCTCCGTTTCCACAACCGCGGCTCCCCAGGCTAGATGGGCAAAGGCGTTGGCGTCAAAGGGAAGGCCGGCCCAGCCCTCCTTTTTTGCCGGAAGGCACGAGCGGCGTACCACGATGGGCAGGGGATCCCGGAACCGCTGATCCCTGATGGCAAGGCACGCCTGTTCCACCAGGTGCGTAACGGCGGTGATGTTTCGGGAGAGGGCCGCGGGTCCTGAATCAATTCCCAGGGCGGTATTCCCGAATACCACCCTGACGGCGCCGGCCTCTACCGAAAGGACCTCCGTGGCGATCTTCCGCCAGATGCACGCGTATTCCTCGCTGGAAGTAACCATGCTCGTCCGGATTTCCAGTTCTCCCGCTTTATCCAGGGTCAATTCGACATCGTATACGCCTTTGTCGTTTCCCGGATACAAAAAACCGCTGCCCTGGTATGCGGCGGCCAGGCCTATACCCCGCCGGGGTTCGTCCTTTTCCGTTTTTCCGTTTTTCCGCCGGTACTCCCTGAGCAGTTCATAGGATGCCCACTTTCTGCGGTAATCCCCCATGGCGGCGGCGGTGTCCAAAAGCCCGGAGGGTATGGCGCTGAAACCCGGTGCGCCGATAGCCAGCGGCCGTTTGCTCATCATGGTATCCATCCGCCAGTCCATGGGGTCCTGACGCAGGATGTCGGCAATGATAGAAGCCTGGCGTTCCATGGCAAAGAAGCCCTGGGCCAGGCCGAACCCCGCAAAGGGACTTGCCGGGGGGATATTGGTGGATACGGCCTCCGCCTGAATATGGACATGCCCCGATTTATAGGCCCCTAAGGCCCCAAGGCAGATACGGTCCAGTATTTCATCGGTAAAGACCCCATACGCGCCCAGATCGGCCCGGACGGAAATTTCCGTGGCAAGGAGCCGCCCCTTGTCCCCCAGGGCGCTGCGTATCCTGATTTCGGCGCCGTTCCGCTTGGGACTGTACCGGAAATCCTCAAGCCGGGAAAGGATGATCTTGACCGGCTTTTTCGTGATGAAAGCGCCCAGGGCGGCGTGACAGGCCAGGAGGGACGGATACCAGATTTTTCCATCCAGGTGTATGCCGATGGCGGCGGGCTCCACAATAACGTGGGTATGGGGACATTGCAAAACCTTTTCGACGGACCGCAGAACCTGAAAAGGCCATTGAGTGGCCGTATACACCGTGAGCCGCCCTCCGCCTTCCTGTTCGTCTTCCCATAGGGCCACCGCTCCGGCGGGTTCCGTGTACCAGTGCTCCTGGATGCCCGTATGGTAGATTCCCTCGACAATGGTTTTGGCCGCCCTAAAGGCGCTTTCGGCCTCCCCGACAGCGATGTCCCGCCGGGCTAAGACGGCCTCTTCCGGAACGGCATGGGGATTCAGGACCGGGGTTTCCTCCCGGGTATCCACCGTGATTTGACCGGCCAGTTTTTCAACCAGAGCCCGGTCAGGACCAATGAGAAGGGCTACCGGCTCCCCGATATAGGAAAGGGTTTCCGCCGCCAGGACCGGCAGGGCAAACTCATCCAGCCTGTTCTGTCCCGGTATATCCCCGCGCCGGATGAGGGTGTAGGAATCCGGCAGCGGGGGACATTCAAGGTTGACGAGCGCGCCGCGGGCTATGGGGGAGCGGACGGTGATTCCGTACAAGACGCCCGCCGGTTCTATGTCATCAACAAATAACGGCCTATCCCTCACCGTCTACCGCCCCGGTTCATTGAGTATGGCTGTTACCGTTTCAATAACCCGTTCTACCTGGGCATCACGCATTCCGGGCCAGATAGGAAGGGAAATGACCTGTTCAAAATTCCTCATGGATTCGGGAAAATCCTCCGGTTCTAAGGCGTACCGTTCCGTATAGTACGGCATGGTATGCAAAGGAATGAAATGTACCGATACCCCTATTCCCCGCTCCTGAAGCGCTCCGATAAAAGCGTCCCGGCGTAGAGACAGGGTTTCCGGACAAAGGCGCAGGGGATACAGGTGCCGGGCATCTCCCGGTCCTGATGGCGGCAAGCGGAGGCGTTCATCATCCCGGAAGGCCGCGTCGTACCGGGCCGCGATGGCTTCCCGCTTTTTGAGCAAGTCCGGCGCCCGTGTTAATTGAACCCGCCCGATAGCGGCCAGGATGTCCGGCAAGTTGTACTTAAACCCCGGCGCCACAACCTCGTAATACCAGGATGCCGTTCTGTCCGTATACCGGTTCCACACGGACCGGTCTATCCCATGGGAACGCATGACCGCGATACGGCGGCTCAACTTCTCATCCCGGCTCACCGCCATGCCCCCTTCGCCGGCGGCCACGGTCTTCGTGGCATAGAACGAAAACACCCCCGCATCCCCGATGGTCCCGGCCCATTCGCCCCCTGAGAGCCGGGAAGGGAACGAGTGGGCCGCGTCTTCTATGACCCGGACGCCGTAACGCCCGGCGGCGGCCATGATCGCGCCCATGTCGCAGGGAAGGCCCCCGTAATGGACGGGGATCATCGCGTGAGGCTTTCCCCGCGGCCCGAAACCTTCGCCGGATCCGGCACGGGGAGGGTAGGCGGGAAGCCCCCGGACCAGGCGTTCCAGGGTACGCTCCAGCGCCAGGGGATCGATATGAAACCTGCCGGGGCTTGTGTCCACGAAGGCAATGTCCGCCCCCAGATAACGGACCACTTCGGCGGTGGAGGTGAAGGTGTAGGAGGGAACCAGGACCACGTCTCCGGGACCCACGCCGCAGGCTTCCAGGGCCAGGTGGAGACCGCTGGTGGCGGAATTAACCGCCAGCGCGGTAAGGGGGACCCGTCCGGGGGTATCCAGGAACCGGGCGAACTCGGTTTCAAAGGCGAGGGCCTCTTTCCCGGTGGTAAGCCACCCGGAACGGAGTACCCGGAGGACTGCGTCTTCTTCTTCCCGCCCCATGAAGGGAAGGGCAAAGGGGATGTCAGGTTTCTTCATCCGCATGTCCCGCTGAAGATGGGGACGGCATGATAAGGGAAGGGAGCGCCTGGTGAAGTATCTTCCGCAGCAGGGCGCTGTTCCGGTACTCCTCCGGCTTTTCCCGGTCAAAGCGGCAGATGGGCCGCAACGCCCGTGTTAAGGCTTCCAGGTCCAGGGGGTCCCGGCCCTTCCGTTCAACCGTAAGGATACGGCTGTGTTCGGTGGGAACGGGGGTTTCGTCCCCGGCCCAGAGGACCTCGTCTAGACGCTCCCCAGGACGGGGGCCTATGTACTCGATGCGGATATCCTTTTCGGGCTCAAACCCGTAGAACCGTATCATCTGTTCCGCCATGTCCCTGATCCGTATGGGTTCACCCATATCCAGAAGGTAGCGGTTCCCGTTGGCGCCGACTCCGCCGGCCTTGAGTACCAGGGAACAGGCTTCCGGGATGGTCATGAACCAGCGCCGCATCTCCGGGTCCGTAACCGTAACGGGGCCGCCCTTCTCGATCTGCTTCTGGAAGAGGGGCATGATGGACCCCCGGGATCCCAGGACGTTGCCGAACCGGACAACCATAAAATGGCCGCCGCCGGAATCCTCCCCATCCGGGACGCTTCGGTCCGGGACGCTGCGGTCCCGGGCCGCGGCATCCAGGACCAGGCGCTCGCAGAGGTATTTGGAGACCCCGTACACCGAAACGGGCTCCACCGCCTTGTCGGTGGTGATAAACACGAAGCGTTTTACCCGGTGCTTTTGGGCCGCCCCCACCAGGTTCAGGGTGCCGAAAAAGTTGTTCTCTATGGCCGCCACGGGGTTTTCTTCCATCATGGGGACGTGTTTATAGGCCGCGGCATGGAAGATCACGTCGGCCTTCAGCTTGCCCAGGATGTAATCAATGTAGCCTTCATCTTTCAGGTCCCCGATGACCGGCACCAGGGAGGCCTTTTCGCCCACCCCTTCGTCCTGAAGCAGGCGGAGTTCCCGGTCGATCTGGTAGATTGAATTTTCCCCATGCCCAAAGAGGTAGAGCCGGGACGCGCCCCCTGAGAGGAGCTGCCGGCACAGTTCGCTGCCGATGGAGCCACCCGCGCCGGTTACCAGAACCCGTTTACCCCGCAGATACGAAAGGCTCTGTTTCAGGTTGACCGCCACCGGGGTGCGGCCCAGGAGGTCCTGGGGGTCTATGGAACGGGTCTGTATCAGGTGGGCGTTCCCCTTGATGATTTGGGAGAGGGCCGGCAGGATGCGGATCCGGGGGAATCCCGCGTTTTGTAGGATCCGGTAGAGTTCCGTAAGGTACTCCCGGCTGGCGCTGGGGATGGCGATGACCGCTTCGTCGGCGGGATTCATGCGCAACAGCCGGGCCACATCCCGGATAGGCCCCACGACGGGAATCCCTTCGATCTTCCGGCCTATCTTTTCCGGATCGTCGTCCAGAAAGGCCACCACGCCGCCGAAAATGGCTTTCCGTTTGATTTCTTCCGCCAGGGTCTGGCCGGCAAACCCGGCCCCTATAATGTAAAGGCGTCTTGATTTTTCCATGATCCCCGTTTTTTCTTCAGGTTCTCCGCCCCGTCTTTGCGCCCGGTCCGCCCGTCTTTGCGCCCGGTTCGCCCCGTCTTTGCGCCCGGTTCGCCCGTCTTGCGCCCGGTTCGCCCGTCTTTGCGCCCCGGTTCGCCCCGTTTTTCATTGCCGGAACGCGCCCGGTTAGGACAGCCGGGCCGACATCGCCGGTTCAATGATCTCAAAGGCAAGATCGATGCAGAAGGAATCGTCGTAGAGATCCAGTTTGATCTTTGCCCGCTCCTTCCTCTTATCGACTTTTATTATCTTTCCCTCAAGCCCCAGGAGGGGGCCGTCGGCAACCACGATGCGGGCATCCTGGTCGAAATAAACCCTGGATTTTCCGGCAATGGGCCCGACCCGCTTGATAAAGTGAAGCACTATCTCCAGGTCCCGGTCCTCCAAGGGGCATATGTTCCGGTTGGACCGTAAGAAACGGAAAAACCCGTCGGTCTTGCGGAACTCCCACTGGTATTTCAGGATGGTATCTTCGTTATCGATTTCGACGAAGATGTATCCGGGGAAAATAGGCGGGGTTTCCTGGGCCGTAACCCCTTTCCGGCGCAGGTCAAGCCGCCGCCGGGGAAAGTATATCTCGACAGGCCGCTCCGGATGGAGCGCCCTATAGAGGGTGATGTATTTTTCTTCGGACCGGGTTCTCACCTGGATGGCGTAGTATTTCATCGGAAGAATCCCTTATACCATAGGGCGTCCGGGTTATGCTATCGGCTTGGGGCAGGGGCTTCCCAAAAGAAGCCCCTCCGGCGTTTGCGGACTGGGGTCCGGAAGTCCCGGACTAGGGTCCGGAAGTTTCGGACAAGGGTCCGGAAGTTTCGGACTGGGGTCCGGAACTTCCGGACCCAGGTTTCTTGATCGCGAAACCGCTTTTGCGCGGCGTAAAACCGCTTTTGCGCGGCGTAAACCTGGGGTTACAAGTCCCAGGCCCTTGTCCCCGCCGTCCGCGTAGGCGCCTGCCGTGACCGCGTAGGCGCCTACCGTGATCGCGCAGGCGCCTGCCGTGGCCGCGGGGGAGCCTTTATCGCGTGCAAAGGCGCCTTTATGACGTGTACAGGCGGCTGTAGAACTTTTCCAGCCGCCTGCCGGGAGGTCCGGGGGGCCTTCGCGGGGCAGAGTAGGCTAAACCGGGCCTGTATGCTAGGGTGTCGTATAAATCGGTGATATGGGTAGTCTTTTATAATGAACGTACCCGTATTAAGGAGGCGGAAGTATGAATAATACCGCATTGGAAAAAATCGCGTTAAGCCTGCGGGCCTTGTCTATGGACGCGATTCAAAAGGCTAATTCTGGCCATCCGGGGCTTCCCCTGGGGGCGGCTGAGTTGGGGGCTGTCCTTTATGGGGAGCTTCTCCGCCATGACCCTTCGGCGCCGGAGTGGGCGGACCGGGACCGGTTCATCCTCTCGGCGGGGCATGGTTCCATGTTCCTGTATTCGATTCTTCACCTTGCGGGGTACGCCGATGTTACCCTGGAGGATATCAAGAATTTCCGTCAGGTAGGTTCCCCCTGCGCGGGCCATCCCGAATATGGGTTGGTCCGGGGCATCGAGGCGACCTCCGGCCCCCTGGGGCAGGGCATAGCCATGGCCGCGGGTTTCGCTCTTGCCGAAACCATGCTGGCTGCCCGGTTCAATACGGAAACGCGGCGGATCGTGGACCATTACACCTTTGTCCTGGCCGGCGACGGCTGCCTTCAGGAGGGGGTCTCCGCGGAGGCCGCTTCCCTGGCGGGACACCTCAAGCTGGGGAAACTCATCGCGTACTACGATTCCAACAGGATAACGATAGACGGCAGCACAGACCTTGCCTTTACCGAGGACACGGCCAGGCGGTACGAGGCCTGCGGCTGGCAGGTTCTCCGGGGTTCCATGTACGACTTTGAGGAGATCGCGGCGCGTACCGCCCAAGCTAAGGCCGAAACCGGGAAGCCGAGCCTTATCATCCTGACGTCGATTATCGGGAAGGGAGCGCCCAGGAAGCAGAACACCGCCGGCATACACGGCGCGCCCCTGGGGGCCGAAGAACTGGCCGCGGCCAAAGCGTCCCTGGGTATTCCCGGCGACTTCTTCATCGCCCCGGAGGCGGCGGAGTATTTTGCCGCCAGGCAGGTGGAATGGAAGAGGGAGCGGGAATCCTGGGAGGCCGAATTTGCGGCATGGTCCAAAGAAAACCCCGATAAGCGGAAGGACTGGGACCTGTTTCACGCGAAAGCGGCCCTGCCCGCCGGGCTTCCGGCCTTCCGGAAGGGGGAAACGATCGCCGCCCGGACCGCCGGGAATACGGCCCTGGCCGCCCTTGCGTCGGCCAATCCCTTCCTTGTAGGCGGTTCCGCGGATCTTAAAGGCCCCAACGCGGTGGGCATCCCCGGCGCCCCCTATTCCGCCGCGAACCGGGAGGGCCGGTACATCCACTTTGGCATACGGGAGTTCGCCATGGCCGCGATCTCCAACGGCATACAGCTTCACGGAGGGCTGCGGGCCTTCTGCGCCACCTTCATGGTTTTCGCGGATTACCTGCGTCCGGCCCTGCGGCTTTCCGCCCTGATGAAGCAGCCGGTCGTCTATGTCCTGACCCACGACTCTATCTTTGTTGGAGAGGATGGCCCCACCCATCAGCCCGTCGAACACCTGGCGGGCCTCCGGGCCATCCCCAACGTGCGGGTCCTTCGCCCCGCCGACGCCGAGGAAACCGTCGAAGCCTGGGCTATGGCCCTGGATCGCTGGGAGGGCCCCACGGCGCTGGCCCTGTCCCGGCAAAATCTGACGGTTTTCCCCAAAGACGACCCGGACTGGCGGGACACCGTCAGGACCGGAGCCTACATCGTCAAAAAGACCGAGGGCCTGCCGGATGTGGTGGTTATTGCCACCGGTTCGGAAGTGGGTCTTGCCCTGGAAGCCGCCGCCCTGGCGGAGGGCAAGAAGGTGCGGATCGTCTCCATGATAAGCCGGGAACTCTTCGAGTCCCAACCCAAGCCCGTGCGGGATGCCATTGTGCCGCCGGAGGTCCGGGTGGTAACCGTGGAAGCGGGGGTCAGGCAGGGCTGGGAACGCTGGGCCAAACCGGAGGACATTCTCTCCCTGGACCGTTTCGGCGAATCCGGCCCGGCGGCGGAAGTCGCCGAAGAGCTGGGCGTAACGGCCGCCGCTCTGAGCGCGTTGATACTGAAAGATGGCGGGTGAAGCGTAAAACCTGCGGGGGAATAGGATTGGCCGGTCATGCTATTCCCGTGCATTTTATTTGTGTGCAGTTCCTTACGGAACCGGCAAATCCATTTCGACATAACCTGCAAGGAAACGAAGGGGATCCGGTCAATGCGGAATATCCCTTAATCCGGACGCGTGCAAACCGGTACGGAGCGATAGCGGGGAAGGACCGGTTTTTCGGGGACGAAGAGTTTCCGCATGCCTTTGAATAGTACGATTCTATCCGGGGAGTATCGCTGGGCGGGCGGAGCCGGATAATCACGGTGGAGCTGGCGAAGCCGGAACGGGTGGCAGAAAAGCCCGCGAAGGCGATGACAGCAGCGGAACGGAATGAAAAGTATATCGCTGAAAAGCATAGCGCTGAAAAGCATAGCCGCCGCGGGTGTTTTTTTATGCGTGGCCTTGCCCGCGTTTTCACAGAAAGTCCCCAGGGTGGTTATCTTTCCCTTTGAGTGGTCCGAGCGGGAGGTGTCCGCCGATGACGCGGCTTTGATTAGAAATCAGATAATCGAAGAAATTTCGTCCTGGGGAACCATCGCCGTGCTTGACGAAACCGAGGCTGAGTCTGCGGATTTCTATGTCCAGGGGAAGATTTTCCTGGACAATACCGTAACGGCCTTAACCGGCAGCACCTACAATGCGCAAACAGATAAGCCCATGAGTTCCTATCGGGAACAGGCGGCCAGTGTGAGCGCCCTTGGGGGGCGGATTACTTCGTTTTGTACCCGTATGCTGGAATCTATCCCCTTCCCCAATCTTCTGCTGGGAAGATGGACCTCCGTAATCGAAGCGGACAGCGGCCCGCTGACCTGTATAGTAGAATTCAAGTCCGACCGGACGATCTTTGTCGATAGATTCGATACCAGAGAGTACCGGCAAGGGAACATCCTGACGTATCAGGGGTTCGGGACCGGAACCTATACCTACAACTCCCAGGCCCGCAGGCTCATGGCCATAGAGAGTTCCGGGGGGACGGTTCGGGAATCGCCGGTTGACGGATCGGTAATCGTTAGCCTGACAATGGAAGATACCCTTCCCGCCTACAAGTCCCTGAATACAAACCGGGTTCGTTTGGTTTTCAGCAATAGCAACGGCAATTTTGAATTGTTAAACGACGGGCTTCCCTGCGGGGATAATTTTGACGGGCCTTCGGTTTATCCTGGCCAGCGGATTGTCTATACGCATTTTACCAGGGTTCAATAACCTTCGATGAAAAAACCTTCGATAAAAAACCCTTCGATAAAAAACCCTTCGATAAAAAAACCTTCGATAAAAAAACGGTTGTTTCCGATTCTTTTCCTTATCATTACCGGAATATCCCTTCCGGCCCAGTCCGCCGGGAACAGAAACGTCCCTGCCGCCGGGAATGTCCAGGTGGGCGCCGCCCCGGTATGGGAACAAAACCTTGAGGCCCATGCGTCGGGGCTGCCATTCTTGCAGGCCGAATCGGTGGTAGTGGCGTGCGAGGGGGGGAGCATCAAATCCTACGGGCGGCGGGGCACGTTTTTGTGGACCTTCGATACCCGCGGTTCCCCGGTCCCCGCTATAAGCCGTTCACCGGAGGGAATCACCTATGTCAGTACTGCCTCAGGCTCCTTTACGGCGGTTAACCGGGTGGGCAGGGAGCTTTGGCGGCTGAATCTGGGACGCCCCATCACCGCGCCGGTGGTGGTAGGCTGGGACGGACGGGTCTTTATTTCTTTAGGATCCCTCCTGGATTGCCGCACCGCCGCAGGGTTTGCCTTGTGGCGGCAGGAGTTAGGCAGCGCCATTTCCCTGGCCCCGGCGCTGGATCACGCCGGGGGCCTGGCGGTGGGCCTGGAAAACCGGGACTTTCTGCGGGTCGATGCCTTCGGCGCCATAGAACGGCTCAACCTTGACCGCGTACCGGCCTTTATCGTTCCCCTTAAATCCGGGGACGAGCATAGCTATCTTGTCATGTACACATCGGGGGAAGCGGACCGGATCGTCCTGGATACCGGCGCGCCTGCGGGGACGCGGTTGAGCATTGCGCCCCTGCCGGCCCTGCCCGGCGCGCCGGCAGCCGCGGCGGGTCTTGAGGATATGGCGGCGGTAACCCTTCAGGACGGACGGGCGCTGCTTTTGGCGGGGACGACGGGCAGCATCCTCTGGCAGGGAAACAGCCATGAAACCCTTGAGGCAAGAGGGACCGGCAGCCTGGCCCCAGGGGAAGCGGCCATGCACTTTGATGAGCGGGGCATCTTCGTCCTTTCCCTCCGGGGCGCCACGGGATTTACCCGGGACGGCAGGCGGCGCTGGCTGTACCGAATCAACGAATCGGCCGCAACGGTTCCCGCCTTCAGCGACGAGGGGCTGCTCTATGTCTGCGGAAGCGACCAGCGCCTGCGCGCCTATAAGATAGACGCCACGCCCAGGAACATCCCCCGTTCCCGTTACGGGCCTGAGCCAGCGGGGAGCTATGGCCTGGGGAACCCCCCGCCTTCTCCCTGGGCGAAGGACGCCCGCCGGTTTGATGACGCCCATATCAAAGACATGTACGAGCGCATAGACCAGGCTACCCGCACCGGCCAGGTAGGGGAGCAGGAAGCCGGCTTTGTGGCGTACCTTATGGAGATGACCGGCGGCATCCTCAATGCCGCTGACTATTCCCCCGTCAGGCCGCCCGTCCATGTACCGCGGCGGATCGAATTCATCAGGCTCTTAGCACGAATGGGCTCACGGGAAACCATCCCCTTTTTGGCGGACCTCTTTTACCGGGACCCCGAACCGTCCATAAAAGCGGCCTGCGGCGAGGCCATAGGCCGCATAGGGGTAGACCCCCAAGGGGACGCCCTGAGGGCCTTCTCGGTACTCTTGTCTCCGGAGAACGTGAACCGGGACCCCGCCTCCCTCATATCGGCAGCCGCCGCCATCGCCGCCGTATGCCGTTTTTCCGGGCCGCCCCTGGCCATAGAAGGGATACGCCTGCTGGCCCTTTTTAGCCGCCGCTCCGAACCCCGCGTCAGGCAGAAAGCCCAGAGCGAACTTAACGCCCTGCGCCGGGAGGGTTTGGATACGGCGATGGAGTAGCCGCCCCTTGCGGGACAAGCCCCGCCGCCGGGGAGGAACCCCTGGGCCTGTCGTTAAAAAGCGGCGGACGCCGCCGGCAGGGACGGGGAACTGAAACACGGTGAAGCCCCCCCTCAGCCTTATGCCATTCGGAAGGCGGCGGTTGTTTTAGCGGCTGAAAGCTGCGTTGAGGCTAAACACCTCCTAAAATGTCCTTTTGCTAACGCGATCTAACGTTTACGGCTGAAACTCGTCTTTGGGACTACCCTGCCCTTGGTTCTTCCTCCCCTCTCCTCTCATAAGATTTCATTTTTGAAGCGATTTTGCTAATTTTTTGTTTTAACTTCGATACAAAACGCCCTTTGCCATTAGAGCCGGCCGTCCGAAGCAAGACCGTGCCGTAGGCCGAAATCCGGGCTTCTTCTTGCTGAGATAAGTCTCCGGTACGATCAGATCACGGGAAATCACCGCCCTAAGTTATTATGCCATACGGAAATAAACCACTTATCCCACAGCCGTTTGCCTGCCGCCAGTTTTGGCCGGGTTCCCCTTTGACCAGCATCGGGATTCGGAAACCGGATTTTCTCCGCTTTTTTGACTTCACATAGGTTGGTACGGTCTTTGCACATAGTTTTGTATCAGTCAAAACGCGGCAGGCTCTTGGAAGATTTAATCGGCCTTTATGCCTGCCGTGCGATTATGGGGATCCTTCAGCGGGAAACCGGGGATGATAAATACCGCCCCGCCCGTTGCCGCGAAAAATGGCGCGGGGAGGGCTTCCGGGACAAAAAACCGGCAAGGGGGTTTTTGGCTATCCGCACGGGAGGATTTTTATGTGGGAACCCACAGAAGTTTTCTGTTTAGGTTATTATTATTTTTATTTGGAGGCTCTTTATGAATAATGAAAAAACAGCCGGGACAAATAGTAAAATCGGGACAAATAGTAAAAAAGGAAAGTTTTTAGTTCTGCTCCTGTGTGTATCGGGAGTGCTTATGCTCATCGGATCGATGCTCGCCGAAGGAGGCCTTACGTCCTTTGGGACCGTAGCGGTAGAGGAGATCCAATTTGTCAACGGGAACGGGGCGAAGATTAACGCCTTGCTGTATGTTCCAAAAAACATCGCGGCCATTGCCCCGGCGCCGGCCGTTGTTGCCTGCCACGGGTATTCGGCCAGCAACGACGCCCAGGAATTACACGCCATAGAGCTGTCCCGCCGGGGCTTTGTAGTTATGGCTATTGATGCCTACGCCCACGGTTTGACCCGGTTTCCAAACATGGAATTTGACCGGCCAGTAAATGATATAGGAATCTATTCGGCGCTCCAGTACCTGGGGCGCCTGCCTTTTGTGGACAAAGACAGGCTGGGCCTTACCGGACATTCCATGGGCGGATCGGGAATCCGTTTCGCCGCCCTCCGCGCCTTTGAGGAAAAGCAGCGTGATAGTTCCGTGGCGGTCCCCAGAGCGATCCTGATCACGTCCAATTCCTTTGTACTTGTAAAGGAACTGGATGATGATCCGATGAACGCCTATCCGGTAAATTACGGGGTCAGTTTTAGCGAATACGATGAGTTTGCCAGTATTATGTGGGGAGTTGCCAAGGGCAGGGATTATAAAACCACCGCTCAGTTCAGTAAAGGCATGGGTTTTGACGGGGCCGAATACGGCAAATTTTATGCCTATGGCAATAGTACCCCCCTCAGCCGGAATGAAGCGATTGCCGCGGCGAACCGGGGAACCCTGCGGGCGGGATTTACCATTCCCCATGCCCATTCGAGTATGACCTTCAGCAATAAATCGGCGGCCATCTCCCTGCGGTTTTTTGATGTTACCCTGGCCGGCGGGAAGCTGGAGGGGCAAATTCCCTATACCAATCAGATTTGGCGCTGGAAAAACGTGGGAGGCGGCGTCAATCTGGCGGGTTTCCTCCTGTTGATTTTCAGCCTGGGACTGTTTTTGCTTACCCGGCCCTTCTTCAAAACCATTGTACACCCTGAACCGGAGAGCTTAACCACCATTTCCACCGCCAAAGACACGGTCATCTACGCGATTTTCTATGCGGCCGCGCTTTTGGCCCCCGCCCTTCTCTATGTGTGGGCGATTGGCGTGCCGATCTATGCGCCCTTTGCCGGAATGACAATACCGGTAATCTTTAAGGTAAACCGCTATTTTCAACTGCCCACCGCCAATGGGCTGGTATTCCTGCATTTGGTGCTTACGGTGTTTTATATCGCCCTTTTCGCGGTTATCTACTTTGGGCTTGCGAAGAAGAAGGGGGCGACCCTGGCAAGTACCGGCTTACACGTTACGCGGCAGGAATTTGGAAAATCCCTCCTGCTTGCGGCGCTGGTGTTCCTTTCTGGTTATCTTGCCGTGACCCTGTGCGCCTATTTCTTCCATGTGGATGTGGGGTTCTTTAAGTTTGTTTTCAAACCCTTGCCCGATTTTAAGTGGTCCCATTTCCTGCGCTACCTGCCCTTCTTTTTTGAGTATTACCTGGTTACCGGGGTTTTGCTTAACGCCGTTACCCGGATCAACAAACAGAAGGAATGGCTTAATACGGCATTGATAGTTTTTGCCAATGTGGGCGGTCTTGCGCTTCACCAGATATACGATTACGTAACTCTGGGTATTACGGGTCTGCGGGGAGTCCCTATGGTTCCCGGTACGGTTTTCCCCAACGCCCTTTCGGGAATACTTATGTACGGCCTGCTTTTTATTCTGCCCGTTATCGCGCTTATCGCCCGGATATTTTACAAAAAGACCGGCAGGGTTTGGGTGGGATCCATGCTGAACGCGCTGGTGGTTACCTTCTATTTGGCCTGTACGGCCACCGTTGGCTTTGTTCAATAGAGGAGGGACGGCCCCTGCCCCCGGTCTGCGGACGCGGGAAGCGGGTCCGGCAACGCCTGCCCCAGGTCTGGCAACGCCTGCCCCAGGTCTGGCAACGCCGGGCCCCGGTCTGTAGGCGCGGGAAGCGGGTCTGGCAACGCCGGGCCCCGGTCTGGCAACGCCGGGCCCCGGTCTGCGGAGGCGGGAAGCGGGTCCGGCAACGCCGGCTCCCGGTCTGGCAACGCCGGGCCCCGGTCTGCGGAGGCGGGAAGCGGGTCTGGCAGCGCCGGCCCCCGGTCTGCGGAGGCGGGAAAAGGGGCCGGCAACGCCGGGCCCAGGTCTGGCAATGCCGGACCCAGGTCTGGCAACGCCGGGCCCCGGTCTGCGGGCGCGGGAAGCGGGTCCGGGACGTGCGGACGTGGGTCTGCGGAGGCGGGAAGCGGGTCTGGCAACGCCGGGCCCCGGTCTGCGGAGGCGGGAAGCGGGGCCGGCAACGCCGGCCTCCGGTCTGCGGAGGCGGGAAGCGGGGCCGGCAACGCCGGGCCCCGGTCTGGCAACGCCGGGCCCCGGTCTGCGGAGGCGGGAAGCGGGGCCGGCAACGCCGG
>JAITLF010000149.1 GCA_031278025.1 Treponema sp. | reverse complement strand
AACTATTTGTGGTTCGAAGCTCCCGTTCCGGTCCCGGGGAACCCGGATAACCGCTTCCTGATTTTCGGTGAACTCCGTCTTGGTGGCGTGCCCATTCCGGCTGTCCCCGCTGTTGTCTCAGGCATTATCAGCTTTCTCATACCCCGGGTGTTCGGTCAATCTGCTTCCAACGCCTTTTGGAGCACTCGCCCGGTCAGCTGTTTGAGCAGCCCTCTCTGACCACAAGCACTTCGTCCTGGGTCAGCCCCTTGAAATCGATTTTGTCCAGCAGGTCGTCCCACTGATCCCGTTCACGTTTCTTCCGTGTCTTCACCATACTCATATTTACCCCTTCGGTATTTCTACCTTGTTTTGCGTATTTACACAAACTATTGTACACGCTCGGCGCACGTTTCGAAGGACTTATTGTTTTTCAAAGAAACTGTTCAACCATCTAAAACCGTTTGAAATGGCATTCTTGTACATCAATTATAGCTTTGTTTGAGATATCATCATACTTTGTGGATCACCTTCAGCGCCGTGAGCGCCGTGGGGCTTGCCCCGTTTTTTCGTCGAAGTGTCCCAAACGTTAATCGTAACCTGCCGGATTATCGACGTCCGGCTCCGCCTCCGGGTAACTTTCCGGCTCCCCGGCGGGGGTACCCATCCTGTCAACCGGACGGATGCCGTAAACCAGTTTATCCTCGTCCTTCTCCGCTTGCTGCAACGGATGTTTGAATTGGCGAAATCCCGCGTCGCTTTCTTTGCCGCATCTTTCGCCTCATCCTTTGCCATGCGGTTTGCCGAGCAGGGAACACTTGCCGGCTGCGGCATCGGATAAGGCGTGCATATCGAAGGACATGCTGTTTTTCCAGGAAACTGTTCAACCACAGGAAAGCGTTTGATATGGCATTTTTTAACATTAATTACGGCTTCGTTTGAGAACCAATCATACACGGGCGGCCCCCTTACGCCCCCGTCGAGAGGCCCGCGGCCCCGGTTTACCGTTGCCGCCGCAGGGCCCGTTCCGCCAGGTTCAGGTCTGCGGCTAGTTGGCGGTTCCCCGGAAACTCCGTCAATGCCGCCAGTATCAAATCCCGGGCGCTTTCGTACTCCCGGCGGTTGAAAAGGCTGGCAAAGCTGTTATGCAAGTCCGTCAGCCGGTTGGCGCGGTGAATGCGCACGGCTTCTTCCAGGCGGGGATTCTTGCCATACCGGGCTATGGCCGCCTCAGTGTAGGCGATAGCCGCCGGGGGACCCTGCTCGGCGGCTATACGTTCCCCTTCCTTTATCAGAATAAAATTCCGCATCTCCATAGCCCGGCTTGCCGAAAGGGTTGACTGGTTTTCGGCGGCGGCGATAGTGCGAAGGACCGCTTCCGCATCCTCGGATCCCCGTATCCCGGCAATCCGGTTGAGCAGCTCGGCATCGACAAGAAGGGTATCCAACCGGCGGTACTGTTCCCGGCTTACCCGCGCGGTGTACTGAGTCAGCCTGGTCCGGGCTTCGGAAATCCGCTGGTCTTTAAGCAGCTTAACCAGATAGTTATTCAGCGCGGCGTAGGTAAACTCCTGCCACCGGGAATCGCTCGCCGTACTGTCCGTACTCCCGTAATGCCGCCACGCGGTGTTGCACCACGCGAGGGCATCGGTCTCCTTCCCCCCGGCGATGAGGGAAGCCCCGTAATTAAAGATACGGTCCAGAAGGTCCCGGTTGGGGTCCGCGAAAAAAGAGGAATTGACCGGGTTTGACCGCCGGGCCAGGAGGGCCGCCCGGTCTACCGCCAGGGGAACCGCTTCGGGATACCGGCCCCGGCTCTCCAGGTCCGCGATACGGTTGGAAAGGATGAGGGATACCAGCTCAAGCTGGCTGATGGAAACCCGGTCCCGGTAGTTCCGGGCAGGCACATAGGCAAAGCCGGTTACCGTCCCAAAGGCGTCGTGGAATTCCCGGCGGCTGCCGGGATCAAACCCATACCGATTGGTAGTCTCCACATCAATAGATTCATTCCCCATGATGACGGTTACAAAGGCATGGTCCCTGGTCATGACCCCCCGGACATCCAGGTCGACGGAAAGGGCGAGGATGGTGTAAAGCACCGCCGAAGACACGCAGTTGTACCGTCCGGAATTGAAGATTTCATCCACCCTGGTCTGGTGGGTAGTGTAGGTTTTGAGGAACCGGTCGTACATAAAGGTAAGCACATATTCCCCCCGTTCCCGAAGGCTTCCGGGCAGGGCGGCCCGCTTCAGTTCCGATACCGCGTTGACGACGATCTCCTTCACCCTTTTTTCCGCCGGACTCCCGCTTTCCCCGGAAGCCCAGAGCGCTATGTCCAGCAGATCCTGCCAGAAATAGACGCCGCCCCGCTCCAGGAGGTTGAGTTCCCCGGCCTTGGGGTCCGCTTCCAGCCGGGGGAAATTCCCCGTCGCCATGACCTCGGCAGCCCGGAGGGGAACGGCGGCTATGGCCAGCGCAACAAGGATTCCCCCCAGGGCAGCGGCAGGGGAAAACGGGATATGGTTTGATAGAGGACCGGCGACGCGGTTCATGGTCTCAGTATACTCAGATACCGATAGCATGGAAAGAGCGGGCCGGCCCCCCAAAGGCGGGGCTTTTTCCCGCCGGGGATTGTTTTTTCGAGGGTTTGGAGTATATTAGTAGGATAGGAGCGAATGATGATTGATAGGTTAAAATGCCGGCCCCCCCGCTGCGGAAAACGGGCAATAAGTTACC